>CAYPGT010000004.1:41192-67729 GCA_964410425.1 uncultured Gammaproteobacteria bacterium | reverse complement strand
GCCCTGATAAAATTCCAGCAGATGAATGGGTGAAGATTCATCAAGTCGCTCATAGTAAGGGTTTGAGAACTAATGCCACTATGCTTGCTGGGATTGGTGAAGAACCTGAAGAACGAGTGGAGCATTTAGATATACTACGTAAAGCACAAGATAGTTCTATGCTATTCCCTAATGGTGGGTTCCAAACTTTTATACCTTTATCCTGTCATTATGAGGGTAATAATTTATTAGAGCGTGGAGTTAAGCCTCTGACTGGTTATGATCAACTGAAGAATATTGCGGTTTCAAGATTGATGCTTGATAATTTTGACAATATTAAGGCTTATTGGATTCAGCTTGGCGAGAAGATGGCACAGATTGCTTTAAGTTTTGGTGCTAACGACTTGGACGGTACGGTAATGGCTGAGCGTATTACTCGTGCTGCTGGTGCTAAGAAACGTTCTCTTGCCGAAGACACTCTTATTAATCTTATTCAAGGGGCGGGTTATGAGGCTATAGAGCGTGATACGGTATATAATCCAATAGAGTTAAGTAGCCATAAACTGTGAAAATATATAAACCAGTTTTCATTATAGGTTCATATCGCGGTGGTACTAGCCTTCTATTTCGCTTGCTAAGTGAAAGCAAGGAACTATGGTCATTATATAGAGAATCAGATCATATGTGGCAGCCATGGTTTAGACATCTAAATGAGAAGGCTGATAATATTTATATGCAAGCAAGTGACCTTAAGCTTGGTGATAGAGAGTATTTTGATCAACATTATCATTATTCGGCTTATGATAATTATGCTTTAGGTTATTTAGCTAGAGTGAAGTTCTTGCGCGAAGGTTTGCCTTGTATCTTAGGTATGATCAATGCTTTAAATTATTTCTGGAAATTTATGATGGTAGGGAGTTATCGTTTTATCGACAAAACTCCGCCAAACGCTTATAGAGTGAGCTATATAGAAGCCTTATATCCTGATGCTAAGTTTATTTATCTCACTCGTAATAAAACTGATAATGTTAGATCATTGATGAACGCCTGGAATCATAAGCGTAAGTTTAAGTTCCCTTATCGTAAGTATTTGACTAAAGGTCTGAAGCTTAATATAGAAGGCTATTCTGGTGATGTTTGGAAATTTAATATCCCGGAAGATTGGCAGGATTATATAAACAAGCCCCTTGAGCAAGTTTGCGCACATCAATATGATGATCTTCATGAGAAGGCTCGTGATTCTTTCTCTAAGATGGATAGTTCTAAATGGACAGAGATAAGTTTTGAGGATTTGCTTGCTGATCCCGAGGCCGTTATTAAGAGGCTTTGTGAGTTTGTTAATGTAAAGTACTCTCCTGCAATGCAAAAGATAGTAAAAGAGATGCCGAGGGTGAATGAGACATGAAACCAGAATTACATATAAATATAGATCATATTGCGACTGTGCGTCAGGCACGTAAGACTATAGAACCAAGTCCGCTAGAAGCAGTTAAGTTACTTGAAGCTACTAAGACCTCTGGTATTACTGTACATCTGCGCGAAGACCGCAGGCATATTAATGACGAGGATATAAGAGAGATAGATGCTTATTTAAGAGCAGGATCCAGATTAACTTTGACCTTTGAAATGGGGGCTACAGAAGGGATTAGAGCGATATGCTTGAGTACTAAAGCGAAGCTTGCTACTTTAGTACCAGAGAAGCGTGAGGAGTTAACAACCGAAGGTGGATTGGACGTAGCAGCACAGAAAAAATACTTAGCGGAATTTATTAAACCAATTAAGGATAACGGCACTAAGATATCGATGTTCGTAGATCCCGTTATAGAGCAGATTGAAGCTAGTAAAGAAATTGGAGCACAGTTTGTAGAATTACATACAGGTACTTATGCTAATTTATTTATTAAATACCATAGTGATGTAGCTGTGATTGGTTCGCAATATATCTCAAGCTCTAAATTAACTTTTAGTGAATTAGTTGCTCCCGTGCAGGAAGAAATCTTAAGATTGAAGAAGGCTGTTGAACACGCACAAAGTATTGGCTTGAAAACGAATCTGGGACATGGTTTGACCATCCCTAATTTACCGCCACTATTAGAACAAGTAGCCGGAGTACAAGAGTTACATATAGGACACTCTATAGTAGCCAATAGTTTATATTATGGGCTGAGAGAGGCCGTTGAACAATTTATTACTCTATTGTGAGCATGAATTAATTTGACAGAAGAAGCTTCGTGATGCTCGGGGTGTCGAATTCTTTTCATAGAACGAGCTAAGTCCCACAAGTAATACAATTGAAATCTTTCATCACATCTAACATCTCATCCGATGCTAAATGTTCTGGGTAAATACTGACGCCTGCATTGACACCCAATTCCTGAGCAGCTTTGAGGCTAATTTGGACTTCTTTAGAGTGAGTTCTATCGCCATCTGTAATTAGGTGAATCTTGAGGTCATCTTTTTTGGTAAGTTTTTTTAGACTAACAATACTATCTTTTACAAAGTTATAAACCCTTTCATCATTACGTGATTTAAGTCCATGCCAATAAGTCATAGGCATTAACACATCCCAGTTATTAGCAATATATTCCCATGGATAATTAGCCTTGATCTCAGGAGAGAATACTATGGCGATGAGTGGATAATCTTTAGGTAGTTTAGCTCTGATCTTATCAGTATAGGACTTAACAATAGCTAAGCTATAATTTTCTTCTATGTCAGCAGCCATACCGTCAAGCTTCTCACCGTCAGGACTAGTATAGAGAGCGGGTTCTACGAACTTGCGTACGTCAGTAGAGATATCACGAAGATAGCAATAGCTCCAGCCAATGATTCTAATATTATTCTGGTGAGCAGCTTTGAGAATATTATCGAGTTCTTTTTGATTACTAAAAATACCAGTAGTGGAACGATTGATTTGTAGATAGACTGTGTCCACCTTAAATTTGTTTAGACGATTAGTGAAAGCATTGACATCCTTAGGATAATTCCAAATATTGACCCAGACACCCTTCCCTTCTGTAACGAATTTCTCAACTTCACGTTTATGTTCGTCTTTATCTTTGAGTTTGATAAGCTCTAATCTTTGTTTGACTGAGCTTGTGTCTGCTGTTTCTGGTGATGCCGTAATCGCCAGAGCTTCTACAGAAGCAAAGCCTAAACCAAATAAGAGAAATAATATTATTATTCGAGACATATATTATTAATTATACCCGAGTAGAAGTCTTGCATGAAAACTATCATACTAGCGCACTAATGAATTTAGTTATTAAAGTTAAGTAAACAAAAAATGAAATCATGTCTATGGCTGTAGTTATAAGGGGACCACTGGCAATAGCTGGATCGAGTTGTAGTTTTTTAAATACGAAAGGAGTTATAGTTCCAAATGCCACGGCAAGCATCATAGAAACAATTAATGATGAGCCTATCAGTATTGATAAAGTTAAGTTGTGGTAAACACAATAGGACATAATCCCAGTAAGTACTGCACAGGTTAAACCAATGGTAAAACTGATCGTTAACTCATGGAATAAAATTTTGGAGACCTTATCCATTTGTACTTCGCCAGTAGAGAGCCCACGTACTATGATGGTTGAACTTTGGTTACCAATATTACCGGATAGCCCAGACAGTAATGGCATAAATGATATGGCTATAGGAATAGCTGCAATAGTTGTGTCGTAGCGAGCAATCATTGAGGCTGCGATATATTGTCCCATTAAAGTAATGATCAGCCAGGGTGTGCGAGCTTTATATGCACCAAAATATTCACGAATTAAAGATTGTGAAACGAGATTGTTACCTTCTGCTTCTACGTTAATACCACTGGATTGATAAATGTCTTCCGTGGCTTCTTCTTCCATGACTTCAACGACGTCATCAATGGTAATAATTCCAACTAATTGAGCATCATTATTAGTGACTGGTATAGCCAGGAAGCGATATTTGGAAATCAAATCAGCAGCGAGTTCCTGGTCATCAGAGACTTTTACCGAGATCACTTCTGTGTTCATATGCGCGCCTACAGGGTCTTTGTCTGGTGCCAAGAATAACTCACGTAAACTTATGACGCCTACTAATTCACCAAATTTCTTAGTGACAAAAATGTACATGATCTCGTTGTCGTAAGATCGTGCCTTAAGTCTTAGGTAACGCAAAGCTGCACCAATGTTGAGATCTTCTCTGACGCTAATAAAGCTCGGCTTCATGATACCGCCGCAAGTATCAGCTTCATAACTTAGTAATTCTTTGATCTCGAAAGGCCTTTGAATATTTTCTAAGACACGAATCATGCGAGCATCATCTAATAATCCGATGATATCTGCGGCATCATCTAGTTCCATGTGGTTTGCAAGCTTGGTTATTTGCTCGTCAGACAGATGTTCAAAAATTTCATTAATGTCGGGACTTTCTAATTCAACTATGACGGCAGCACCTTGTTCTGGTGAAAGAATATCGAACAACAAATGTTTTAAGGTAGGGTCTAAATTCTTATATTCCTCTGCTATATCCTGCGGGAAATACTCATTTAGAGTTTCACGCAGTTCTCCGATGCGAGAGTCATCTATCTCGCTGAGTATATTTTTTAAGTCTAGTGAGCCAGTTGTCATTTAAGTTTTTATTGAATAGGCATTACTTATCTTAGCAAAGGCAAGACCAAATCCAGTATTTGACTATTAATGTTAAGATAAAGAATTGCAGTTGAGTTAAGGAGATCGAGTTCTGAAAAATTTTATTAGTAGGGTTTTTATAGGGCTTGGGCTATTAGCACTGGCTTACTCGTGTAATTATTACAGTGCCAATCTATGGGCTATAGCGGTATTAGTAGTTAGTATTTTAGGGTTTCAGGAATTTAAGGCTCTTTGTAATAATATGGGAGTTTATCCTTTAGCTTCGTGGATCTATGTTTTTATCGCGATCTTCACTATATCTCCATTGTTTATTTCTTTTTTTGTTACTAGGGAGTATACGCGTGAGTTGGTTTATACCTTCATGCTTACTGTGATCATTGCGTCCTATGTGGTAATCTTTCCAAGAGTTTTACTTAAGAACACTTATACGAAATTTGAAGATCTGACAGCATCCTTGTGGGCAGTATTTCAATTTGGTTTGCTGGCTTCTTTCTTCACCTGGATTCGTATTATGGATCATGGTTTTGCTTATACTATGCTTATGCTTCTTACTATTTCAGCGAACGATACTGGTTCTCTGATCATAGGTAAACTTTTTGGTAAAACTCAACTGATGCCACAAATCAGCCCGAAGAAAACAGTTGCTGGTAGTATTGGTGGTATAGCTTCTGCTACTGCTGCTTTTTATGGTTTTGCTAATTTTTTTCATATTGGTCTAGAACCTGATTTGTTAAGAACGATAACTTTGTTTAACTTGCAAGTAGATTTAGGTTGTTTGAGATTTTGGATTTTAATTGTTGCTGGTGTTTTATTTGCTATCGTTGCGCAGATAGGTGACTTAATGGTTAGTGCGTTAAAACGCGCTGCTGGGGTTAAGGATTCTGGAACCCTACTACTTTCTCACGGTGGCGTCTTGGATAGGGTGGATAGTCATCTTTTTGCAGTTTGGTTTGCCTATTTTGTTTTTGCGTATTTGTTAGATTAAATTAGTTTTAATTTATGAGTTTTTAAGAAATAAACCTTTGGTTTTAGCATAGTCTACAGTTTTACCATTAAGTCCTTTAGTGTTTCTATGTTTCATGTAGAGTAGGTAATTTTCACCGGTTAGTGCTTGATCTGGACTAGTTAGGTAGGGTCTAACTTCATCTTCAAATAATGATACTTTTGTTGCATCTATTGAACTTTGCTTTATTAGTTCTTGCTTCACCTTATCTATATCCGTGTCTTTTTTAACTTCTGTAAAATAAGCAAGAGAGAAACGTTCTCCTTTTGAAATAACTCTATGTGGAATCGATTTGAGGCGTCCTCCACTTATGATTTCAGCTACATTACCTGGCATAACAATTAATTGTCCCGGTTTAGATCGAAGCTGAACCCAGCCAGAATTTTGACCATTGTTTTCAGCGTCGTTATACCAGAACTCAAGCCCAGCAGCTGTAGCTGTTGGTAACAAAGTTATCAGCCCCCAATCTGTGTGTATGCCTACGCAACTATCATTGGGTTCTTCCCTTCGAGGGGTTGCAGCTTTGGTTGTACTATCAAAATATTTACTAGAACCTTGGGTTTGTTCCTGGTGGGAGATACAGTGAATTAATCTAACCGTAGATTGATCAGTTTCGTATCCAAAGTCTTCGAAGAAATTAGGTGATAACTGTAACAACTTAGCTACATGTTCTAGAATTTCCTGAGACTTAGCTTCAAGTAAGTGAGCTATATCCTGGAAAGCGTGTTTTAAATCGCTAGCTTTGGCCTTATCCCATGAATCAGAATATTGTTCATCAAAAATACAAGGTCGCTGAGCAACGATGTCCTCAATTGGTCTATAACCATTGTCTTGCTGTTCTGGAGTCCTAGCTGCTCTATATCTTACATCAGTACTCGGATCATCGAGACTTAATAGTTTTTTGTCACTCAGTTCTGTTCTTGTTAAATAATTTTGAGCAGTTGTGAAGGCTTGAGCTATTGTTTCTTTCTGTGTATTTTCCGTATCAATAATGGCAAATCCATAAGTACTCAAATCGTCGATTAGTTGCTGAGGATTTTGTTTAAGATCAATTGCAGTGAGTTTGTTTTGTATTTGCGACTCGATGGGACTTCTTCCTAGTGTTTTAATGTCGTCGAAAGAAACTGCTTTAGCTTGGTGTATGTAAATTCTTGGATCAGGTTTAACCAATCTATCTATATTTTGTAGTTGTATTAAATTTTTTAATTTTAGTAATTGTGGGATTACGCTTGCGTCTGTTTCTGGTTGTACTCCAGTCAATTTTACAAACTTTTTCCTCCCAGCAGCTAATGTTTTCTCCGCAGGTCTATATGCAGCATGAAGAACGTGATGTAGCTTGTCTTTATCTGCTAATCGATCTATCCTTTCATGAACACTTGGTAACTTTCTATATAGTCTCTCAAGAATACTGCTTGGAATTGGCGGAGTAGAATCAATCATCCTAGCTCACAATAATAACATGTATAATATAATAGCTGATAACCCCCAGAAGATGTAATACGAATTACGCTATAATTTATTATGACTGATTGGATAATATTGATCAGTCAAAAATATTATTGGCTAAGGGCTTTTGGGGCCCTTAGCCTGTGTGTATTTATGCTTGAAATTGGGCAAAGCCAAAATAACAATATAATTAACCCGCCAATCTCTGTTCGGGTTGATAGTGATATGCCGAAAATATCGTTAGCAAATGACATTAAACCAGAAACACCAAGCAAAGATTTACATAAGCTTGAGACTGAGCCTAAGAATGAGAAAGTTAAGGCAACTAATTTGATTGAAAGATTTTTTGAAGATGCAGATTATAGAAACATAAGTATTGGTTCGATCAATGCTACATTGCACGCACTAGCAACCATTACTTCATTTGGTTCGCATGAAGGTGGACCTTCTTGGATTAAACCAATAAATAAATTAGTTGATAAAGCTGCTTTTACTTGCACTCGCTGGATAGCACCATTTGTTTCTTATGGTTTTGCAGCTTACAAGGCATTTAAGAACAATGAGGGAATTAAATGTTTAATCAAATTGATTCCCCCAGTATTTTTACCGATGGTCGGAGATGCCAATATTGATACAGTCTATGGTGGTAGTGTTGGATTGAATCAGCCCTATGATTTAGTTGAGGAACGTATTAAATTTTTGATTGAGAAACATTCTGAGTTAGATGCGGCTATTAAAGAAGCTAATAAAACCTTTTCTGGTAACGCCAAATTAATTTGGGGTGTGTTTAAGCAGATGTGTAAGGAGTTTATGCAAGGGCGTATGCCTAAGGAAGAAGCATGGTATTTTATCAATTGTATTATGATTCTTTCAGGATCTATTCCTATGATAATGTTTGCTCGCAATGCTCGTAATACTCCCTTGGCAAAGGTTTTGGGGCTAATAAGAAATTTAGGAGGCATATTGGGTGACGCATGTTTCTTTTGGTTTGACAGAGGGAACAAGCATAAATTTATGATAGGTAGTATGTGTACTGTCTCTGCATTCGGCAGTATTATAAAGCGTTGGGTTAAGAGTGATGTGCTTGCACGTACCTTGATACACTTATGTGCGGCTATGGATGTGTCTGCTTATGCCCTATGGAATGCTTATAATGACAAATCACAAGAAAAGAAAAGTAAATATGTTAATGAAGATGTAATTAAATCTAAGTTAGTACAGTTAACTGATACTAAGAATATTATTGCTGCACTTGCTAAACCTATGGCTGTGTGAATCCCAGTCCTGGAGTGCTTGGCAGCGTTATTTGATTAGCTTTAAATAAATCAATCTTATAAGGGTCATTCTTTAGTAGTAGTGAGCCATCAAGATCAGCATAATCTACTAGTGGGCTGATATGGCAGAAAGCAGCGATAGAAATAGAAGTCTCAGCGAAACAACCAAGCATGATTTTTAGTTTGTACTTACGTGCTTCTTTAATCATACGCAGTGCTTCAGTGATACCACCACATTTAGTATGCTTAATATTAATTGAGTGAAAGTATCTAGCACAATGTTCTATATCTTTAGTAGTGTGGCAGCTTTCATCTGCCATTAGTGGCAGTGGGCTTTTACGATATAACTTCTCGTAGTCTCTTGGACTAGAATCAAGTTTAAGTGGCTCTTCTACAAACTCTATGTTAAGGTCCTTGACTTCATTTAACACTGCCAAGGCATCATCTACATTCCAAGCGGCATTAGCATCAAGCCTGATACGCGCTTGGGGAGCAAGCCCGCGTATCATTTTTACTATAGCGGCATCTTCAGTGGTTCCTAGCTTCACTTTGAGGATGTCATAGCCACGTTCTAGGGCTACCAAGGTTTTCATCTTCATGGTTTCTAGATCAGCGATTCCGATGGTATAGGAGGTCTTAGGAGCTTTATGAGCGCTTAATCCTAGGAATTTATATAGTGGTAAGTTCTTGATTTTACTGCGCAAATCATATAGAGCTATGTCGAGCCCAGCTTTAGCTGCCATATTATTTTCATAACGGTTAACGCGTTTCTCGAATTCACTGATATCAAAGGGGTCTAAATCTGTGAGTAACTCTTCTTTGATGATGTTGTCATAGAAAGCACTTACAGTATCTTCATCTTCGCCATAGAATCTTGAGAAAACTGCTTCACCATGAGCGATATAATCTAGTCCCTGATATTTAGTTTCCAGTTTAAGAATAATAGTCTTAGAGATATCCTTAGAGCTCCTAGAGATAGCGAAGGTAAACTCAAAGGGTACGGTAAGTAGTTGATAAGTTAGTTTCATTTTAGTTCGTTAGGATCATTATTCACAAATCAAGCATTTAAACAACACCGTCCCACGGGAATGCTATTACATGCTCATTTAATTTATAAATTGTTGAGCCAGTGTATATAACTAAGCCCTTTTGAATATCGAGTTTAGGATAACTACTTCTAAATGCCATGATTCCTCTCGTATCATGTTTATCTAAATAGGAGCTTGATTTAATTTCTATTGGGAAAAACTTCCCATCTATTTCTAAAATTAAATCAACTTCAGCACCACCGTTTGTTCTCCAATGATAGTAGGAAGGTGCTAGATTTAGAACTTTTGATAATCTTATAATATTATTAGAGCAGTAGCTTTCAAAAATACTTCCCCATAAAGGGTGTGTAGCTAGTGCCTCTGGTGAAGATATCCTTTGTAGATAACATAGTAACCCAGTATCGGTAAAAAGTCCTTTGGGTTTTTTGGAGATTCGTTTGATAATATTTGAGCTGAATGCAGGGATCTCACGCCATTGATAACTATATCTAAGAATATCAAGCCATTTGCTGGCTTGTTTGGGTGATAGACCGATGTCTCTACCAATTTGAGATTTGTTTATCTCTTGCGCTGAGTGAGCAGCACTTAAAGCTACAAACCTGGAAAATAAACTTAAATCATTTATATCAGCAAACAATCGTACATCTCTTTCAATATAGGTCTGCACATAGGATTGGAAAAACCCAGAATAAACCTCTTGATCCATTTCTATTAGACCTGGTAGTGAACCCGTCCAAATAGTTTCAAAAAGAGTTTTCTTTTTAGGCAGAGTTTGAACCGTAGTTTTAAGTAGGTCATCTGCTTTATTTAAATATGAGTTTAACCAGTTCATATCAGCTCGTCCAGCGATTTCATAGGGTGTCATGCCTTCTAATTCTAGAATCCCAACTCTGCCTGCAAGGCTTTCAGAGATGTCTCTAATTACAGAAATATTTTGTGAACCAGTTAAGAAGTATTGTCCTTTGTTATTGGATAAATCTATTTTTCGTTTTAATGCGGGTATTAATTCAGGAACATATTGAATCTCATCCAAAATTATTGGAGAAGGAAAGTTTGCTAGAAATTGATCTGGATCTTGCCTTGCTCCATAAAGATCTTGTACTGGATCAAAAACTATGGTTTTTAATTTTGGAAAACATTTTTGCAATAAAGTAGTTTTACCAACTTGCCTTGCTCCTTTAATAAGAACTACTTTGAAGTTTTTTGCATAACTGCTTAATTTATTCTCAATATGCCGGTGAAGATACACAATTTCCTTTCATTTTATACCCAGAAAAGCTAAAATGCAAGGAAATTATGGAAGAATTATCTGCAATCGATTGTAAGAACTTGATAAGATAATCGAAATGAGCATTAGCACTTCTAACCCCATAACGTCATTCGTAGATAGTTTGCGCGACTGGCCGGGGAACTCTCATCCGATAAGCAGACCCTGGTTTGGTTATAGATATGGTTATGGAGAAGAGCACTATGCAGGAGAGTGTGATGATGGTCCGATTTATAACCCTACGATATACTACTTAAACATTCCTAATTTTAGAAATGAAATTACAAAACTCTGTGCAAGCCATCACGCTGATCCTCAAGCAGAGGCTAGTGTGAAGAGACTTAGATCTCTAGGGTCTTTGCTTGAGTCAGTGAGGGAATCTACAGAACCTTTTATTGCAGTCTTTAAAAAGCATATAGACAGCTTTCTTACTTTATTTAATGAGGAGTCTTTTAAAAAATTACTCAGCGATTGTAAGGCTGATTTTCATGCAAAAAATGATCCTTTAGTTGTGTGGTTATCGCAATTTACTGAAAACTTTAGATCACTAATAGAACCTGATACGGCAGTTCAATTGCAGCAGAGTAATGTAGATTCTAAGCCTAGTTGTTTATTGAGAGAACCAAGAAGTGAGAGTATCTTTTATGGTCATAGCGAACATCACATGGGTTGTGATCATCTCACGGGTATGAGCTTCAGCTCTCCTACTAGTAGTAACCAATCTAGGTTTAAAGAAAGATTAGCGGAGTTGGTGAAGTTTGATTTTAATGAATTCTACAGAAACATAATTAATTCACTTAGTAAACCATCTAGTGCTAGTAAGCGTGAGTTATGGAAAGAGTTAGGTATTGTGAAAGAGTATTTTGAATATGCAAGTAATTTCATAAGAGATTTTAGGTTAATTCCTTCAATTAAGGATCAGATTTCTCAAGCAATCGCAGCTAAATAGAGCCAGCCTCAGCTTGAGCTTGCTTGATGATAAAAGTCTAAATTTTACTATTAAGCAAAAACTTCCAAATTGGCATAAAACGAATTTGAGGATTAATTTTTATTGGGCTGCTTTCTGGTCTAATTTCTAGATTCTTTGTTAGTAGTAGAGCTTCTTGAACATTGTGATTCTCCAAAAATTCATTTAGACCACCGATTTCTCTTTCTATAAGTTCGCTAGTTTCTAAATTACTGTAACTTACCTGAATTGCTGTTTTAGTTTGGCAGTTTTCTGTTACCACAAAATCTAGTTCGTGCTTCTCTTTAGAATAAAATATTTTTTCTGTTTCTAATTTCCTGCGCATTAATTCTACTAAAACTATATTCTCCACTTGCTTCCCTATATCTTCTGAAAAGCTTGCTGTATTAGCATTACGCAAACCGGTATCAATGCAGTAAACTTTCCGACTATCCCTATCTTGAACTTTAAGATTTGGGTGAAAACGTAATAACTCAAAGATCGCAAAGCAAGATTTTAAGTATCTACTGTAGTCCTGAGCTGTATCAGGATTACTATTAAAAGCCTTCGCTACTTTATTATATGAGTGCGGAGAACTGATATTGGTCATATAGTAAAGGGCTATTTTTTCTAAAATATCGTAGTTCCGGATAGCATAACGTTCAACAATATCTTTTTGGATTATATCTTTGAAATAATTTTGAAGAATGATTCTCTTGTTATATTCTTCTTCAGCTAAGACTATCTGGGGGAAAGCACCGTATTTCATATAGCGATAAAAATTTGTTTCGTATTCAAGGTCAGATTTGGGTTTGATTTTAAGAAAGCTCAAATATTCTCCGAAGCTTAAAGGATAAACATGCTTCTCTATTACGCGCCCAGTCAGGGAAGTGGATAGTTCGGAGCTAAGCATTTCGGCAGAACTTCCAGTAATAATAATTTTGTATTTTTTAGTGTCGATTATTTTCCTAACCCATCTATGCCAAGAATCAACGTGATAAATCTCATCGAACACTAATATTTCAGGCTCAAAACCAAAATACATAGTAAAAACTTTTATCAGATGATCAAAAATTTCTACTTGATTATGAATCTTAAAAAAGGGATCTTCAAAATTCATATAAAAAAAGTTTTTCTGAGCAAGATCTTTAGCAATTTGCAAAGAGAGCATCGTCTTGCCAGATCTCCTCACTCCAACGAAAGCCAAAACAAAATCATCTAATAATTTTTTGTAAGAATTTAAATTTTCAAAACTTCGATGTATGATATTAAAATTTTCATGCCAATTACGCCAAGATTTGATTGTCTCGAGTAACTCTTCATTATTTATCGAATTAAGTGTTATAACACTCATATATCTATATTTTCCCTGACTATTAGCAATTACAACACTTAATTATATTAAATAAACGGATATTTTAACGATTATAACACGCAGTAGTGCGTTGTTGAGAATAGGCTAGGATTAAATCAGCTAAAATAAACCCCGATGCCGCTAATTTCTCAAGATATTCAAACTAAAGTCAGGGGTTATTTAGAAAGAGCTTCTAAGATTAAAGATAAGGCAATACCTGCCCTTGAAAGTCGCTTGGATACAATTGCAGATGAGTTAAAAGTTTTACATAGTTACCCATTACCACAAAGGCAGTTTGATAACTTAAGAGCTTTTGCTGATTGTGTAAAGATTTCTGCTAATATTATTCACCAATTTCTTAAACGCTTAGATCTTTATATACGTGCATATAATTATGAGCTTAGCGAATCAGTTGATCCACCAGTGTTGGCAGATGATCATCTTCTTTTTAGGATGCTTGCTAGGTCTAAAGAAAACGCAGACCTTGGTCTTTATACTGGTTATATGCACCAGCTCCTTAGTGGTGATGCTAATACTATCGTTGCTTCATTTGCTAAGGCAGTTGATGATTTTCGTGATGTTCGTCTCCCTGAGTCACAACATGCTCATAGACAAGAGCAAGATGATCAAGAGACCTTAAGCAGGATTCAAAGCTCACTAGAACCTGCTGATTTGTTTGAGTTTATAGCAGTTAAGAGTAGTCTAGAAAAATTAACAGAGGACTTGCAAACTAATTTAGAGAGAATAATTCATGACATACCGCGAGACAAGGCTACTGCAATTGATGGACTTAGTGCAGCTGGGTTTTTCTTTACCATGAGAGTAATGTATGCGATTCTGGATCATTTTCAAGGTTCCGCTTTATTAGAGAAATCTAGAAACAGTTTGATAGATCACAGATACCAACACAATCCAGATATTGCTGCAGACCTTGATAGAGAAATTGATTATTTATTTGATGAAGAGGCGCAAGTGACTGAATCCCGTCTTAGAGAAGAATTTGTTAGGTTAGAGAGATCGGTGGAGAATAATAAGCGGGGACTCATAGATTATGGTGTTCTTGATTATAACTTAGAGCAGCTTAGAGCCACGGGCTTTGATTTTGATCAGTTACCGCATATGCTTGGCTTAGATAATCATGAAAATCCTCATTCAAGTGACTTTTATATCTTGCTTATGGAGTATTTAGCAGGGGAAACGCAGGAAAGGATTATGCGGAGACCATGAGCTAGCCCTTAACTAGTAATCGAGAATAAAAGTTTTTCTACCCCGTATCTAATCGGATCAGTTGCTGCTAAGCCAGTCTCTGACTCCGCTTGCTTAACTAAATTAAGGGCTTCTTCATCTGAATAGCTACTGGTGTTTAATGCTATGCCAACTACTTTGACAGGATTTTTACCGTCGTTAATAGTCCAATTGGCGGCAGTTTCATATATCTCTATCAATTTAGTTAAAGAAGGAATAGTGACATCATATTTATCATGTACCTTAATTCTGTCTGGTTTATGGCAAAGAATCATAGCGTCAGGGTTTGAGCCGTGTAGTAGTGACAAGGTTACACCTGAGTAGCCCGGATGGATTAAGCTACCTTGCCCTTCAACAAAAACTAATTCGTGACCTTTATCAATTTCTTCGAAGATAGCATTCTCCATCGCTCCTGCAGCAAAATCTATAATCACTCTATCGAGGGGCACGCCATTACCGCTAATCATAATCCCAGTCTGCCCTGTAGCTACGAAGGAGGAGTTCAGTCCTTGTTTCTTGGCTTCTTTATCTAACTCAAGTGCTGTGCACATCTTACCGATATTACAATCGCTACCAACCATAGTTATTACTTTGGTATTTGCTGGTCTAGGTTTTTGTTTAGAGACGCTTCTTGCTGCGCTGGCTGGATATAGCTCAGGATCACGCACGTCCCAAAGTATCACTTGATGCTGCTTGGCAAGCTGTTTTAATTCGGCATCTTCATTTAAGAATAAATGTAGACCACTAATAATATTCAGGCCATTAATAATCGCTTCCTTGATTATTGCTCGCCAGGCAGGAGGCAAGTCCCCGCCAACTGGTGCTATACCAAGAACCAAAGTTTGGGGCTTAGGATTTTGTTTAAGAGCTTGTTCCAAGTTAGCCACAATAGCAGCTGAATGATTGATTCCTGTAGTTTCAAGGATAGTTTTACCTTGTTTCTGAGAATCTATTACTGAGCTTATAAGCCAGTCTCCATAACGAATTATTCCAGTGGCTGTTTTAGCGTGGCTGGTACCGAAATAGCCTTCAGCGAGTATGGTTATAGGGTGTTTAGAGGAGGGGATCATGGGCTTATGTTTTATGTGGGTATATTATTTGAGTGTAACATTTAGGAGGGATTTATTTGCTCAAAAAGTTATCTATTATATTGTTGCTTAGTAGCATAAGTTTATTCTTCCCAATTCCAGTTCAAGCTAATGTGTTTTCTAAGATTCTTATGACAGTATTTGCTGTGCCTGTAGGTATAGTTGCAGGAGCTATTAGAGGTTCTGGCTCTAGAGCAGTGGAATATTCAAGTGCTTTTACTAGAGCTGCTGGTGGTGGAGCTTTAGGTACTGGTATCGGAGTACCCAGCGGGATAGTCGTGGGTGCTGTTACTGGTGCTATTACTGGTGCCGCTCATGGAGCATATAAGGGACTTACTGTTACACGTAAACCTAAGCCTAAACCTCAAGCTAAGCCTTTATCTCCAGGATTTGACCTGCTTACTAAAATACTAAAGAACGCTCCTTATCAGTTTTTACCAGCACTGTGATATGGCTTGATCAGGTTTAATGAATTATCATATATTTATGACCATGAAGACAGATTTTAATCTTCAAGAAATTATTAGTACTAGTATAAGAGAAGCTGTTACTGGGCCTTATGCTCATGATGTGAACATTTCTCTAGCGCTGGAGAAGCTTAATACCGATCTAGCTTCGACTATTTATCATCACTTCCCTACGGAATCAGCACTTTATCACCCTGCAAGTTTAATCAAACTTTTTAATGCCTATTTAGCGAAGTATAAATTGCAAACAGGAGCGGCTCATTTATTGAATGAACATATGAGAGGTGCTAATACTTTTGGGCAGAAGACTCATATGGATGATGTCTACGATGCTATAGATGCAGCTCTAAGACTCTCTGATAATGATGCTTTGAGTTATTTGGTTGATTTTAATAGTGAAGCTTATTCTGGTCCGCGTTTGGACGCTGCAGAGTTTGCTTTATTTAAGCGTGATAGGAATTCTATTAGTGAGTTTTTTAGAAATAAGTCCGGCTATAGTAAGTCTCTTAATATTCCTGGTAAATGTTTTAGCTTCGCACCTTATGGCAGAGAAGTGCAATTGAGTCTTGAAGAAGGCGGTCTAGGACGGAATTCTATGGAGATCACTGATGCTGTGCAGATTATGAAGGATATCATCAGTGACTATCCAGAATTACTCCAATCCATAAGACGTAAGATTGATAACCCAGCAGATGAACAGTGTCAGTTTATTGCCAAAGGCTTAATCCCTTATCAGGAGCAGATTTCATATTATGCTTCTAAGGCTGGTTGGACATCTAGAGTGAGACATGATGTAGCATATTTTAAGACAAATGATGGGGATGACTATATCTTAGTGATTATGACGCGAGGATTAAGTCAGTTTACAGAACTTATACCAAGTATCAGTAAGAAAGTTTTGGAGCGATTAGTATAGTGGCTCTTGCCTCGAAATCACTGAGTCTCTTTATTATTGAGATTCCCAAAACCGCATAGTTTCTTCAAAATATTTAATTCGGTCTTGAATCTTATTAATTTCATTAGGGTAGAACTTTGATAATCGATCACAAAGTTCAAGCATCCATACTTTTCTTGTTAAGGACATATCTACATGTATGTTTTTAGCTTTTTTGATTTGGATTTGTCCTTTACCTAGGGCTCCTAATGTTAAGCAATCCCAGTGCATGTTCTCTATTGGTACGAAATGTACTTTTTGAACCATTAAATCTGATTGATTTATTGTATAAGAGAAAATCATAAGAACGAAATAATTAGATTTATACGAATCACCTTCTCTATATAATTTGGCTAATCGTTCAACCGAAGTTAGATTTGGCATATTAAACTTGGTATCCATGTTGTGAGTTTTAATATCTATTAGATAGTTAAATCCAAGATCATCTTGGATGATTAAGTCTGCCATTGACCTTCTTGTAAATTTTGTTTGAAAAGTATATGAGCTATTGTTAAAGATTTTTCCTATGTTGTCGGCAATTAGGTCTGGGATAGCGTCTCCAACGGTTCTGGGGTTATTTAATGATTTGGGGGATAAATATTCTGATTGACTATTAACGAATTCAAGTAACGAGTTCTCTATTAAAAGTTGATTCTTTGGTAAAAAGAGAGGGCTGCTCATGAGTTTGTTTTAGGCTAGATGTTTTAGGTTGAGAACTTAAAGAATTCCTTTCCCAGAATACACCGTTTTCATATCCTTGAATTCTTTTATCGACTGATGCTCCAGTAAGCCTCTTGAGAGCATAGTAGCACCACTCTCTGTCTATTTCAATTCCCAAGTACTTCCTGCCTAGTTTATAAGCAGTAGTAGCAGTTGAACCGGATCCAAGAAAACAATCGAAGATCAGATCATTAGGCTTAGATGAAGCCAAAATTAATTTAGCTAATAGTTTCTCAGGCTTCTGAGTTGGATGAGGTGTATTTTCTGGCATAGACCAGAACGGTATAGTTATATCATCCCAAAAATTTGAAGGATAAGTTAATCGCCATTGTCCATCTTCAGCATCTTCCCAATCCTTGGGCTGACCATTCTCTCTATAAGGGGCAATAACTTTTCTTTTTTGTTTTACAGAGTCGACGTCAAAATAGAAATCATCGCTAACGGTACAGTACCAAATATCTTCATGACAATTCTTCCAATTATTGAGAGCACCACGACCCTTCTCACGCTGCCAAGTGATCCTGCTGCGTACGGTGAAATATTTCTTCAGCACTGAGTAAACGGCAGATGAGCTTTGCCAATCACAGCAAACATAGAGAGAGGCTTGGTCTTTTAATAGAGGTCGAATAGCTTGAATCCATGAATCTGTGTAATCAGCAAAAGCATCGTCGGAGCTTTTTTTGAATTTAACAGTCTTGAAGTCTTTATTTAAGTTATATGGTGGGTCTATTACAGCAAGATCAATAGATTGATGAGGAAGTTTATGAGCTACTTGTAAAATATCAGCATTGATAATTTGATTGTTGATATTTTTGCCTAAAGTTTTTGCTGCTTTATCTAATAATAAGTCAAAAGATTTCTTCTCTTTGCTACTAATCTCCATGGTTTTATTTCTAGTTGATTTGGTAGCCATATGCAGATTAATTATACCGTTATTCGAAGTCACAGTGCCTGTTCTAGAGGTTTAGATTTAATATAGAGGTGTGTTTCCACTTACTTCCCGCTACCAAAATACTTCTTAAGGAAAGTCTCATCCATACTGTATTTGCCAGCACCGGTGCTCATTAATACAAAGAGCATAATGAAGTAATAGAAAGGAATCTCCCAACCATGTTGGGCGGCAGGGAATCCGTTCACCCAATGTACTGTAGCTATAGCCACAATCATCGTCACCATGAGAGGTATGGCGAAGAATCGAGTCGCTAAACCTAGAGCGAGTGCAATCACTCCCAGTGCCTCAGCACTAGTTGCTAGCACGGCATTAGCATAAGGGAAGGGCAGATGTAATCCTTGGTCAAACCATATAACGATGTCATTGAAATTAGCGAGCTTCTTAATAGCTGGTTCATAAAATCCATAAGCTAAGGTCAAGCGAATAATCAATAACGATAGACCCTGAAATGATGAAAACATTTTAGTAAAGGTTTGTGTGAGTTTATTCATAGCTGGTTCCTCATTATCAATAATAGCCTTAAAGTTACTTTATATAAATAGGTGTTCACTACAGCTAGATAAGATCTATTCTAGTTTTCTTTTCGGGAGGATTCAAGGAGAGAGAATGGGATTAGGAGCTTTAGTCTTTCAGACTTTGCTTAAGTTTAATAAGTTTCTTTATCAGTGGGCATCCCACAGTTTGACGTTCAATGTTCAACGCCCCCAGTACAGTCAATTACATCTCAATCAAGAAAAATATAACCTTGTACTACAAGAGTTTGTTTTAATTAAAACTCAATACAAGGTTCTTACCAGTGTTCTAAAAAAGAAAATCCCTAGAGTTGAAGGAGAGTTTTTAGTAAAAATATTGGAGGAGTAGCCGCGAATGGTTTACCAGTCGTCGATTATTGCACCTTTGGCGTACTCAGTTGATCTCGTTTCAAAAAAGTTAGCATGCTCTTTGCCGTTCACCATAAGGTTTAACCAAGGTAGAGGATTCTCCTTAACATCGTATTGAGCCTCAAGATTAAGATCCTGTAAGCGTTTGTTAGCAATATATCTGATGTAGAGTTTAACATCGCTAGGGCAGAGACCTTCTACTGGTCCTAGAGCAAAGCAGGTATCTATAAAGTTATCTTCTAGATGAACCATATCATCACAAGCCTTATAAATAGTTTCTCTGAACTCTGCATTCCAAAGCTCAGGCTTCTCCTTAATAAACTCTCTGAATAAAGCACAGACACCCTCTGAATGCAGAGACTCATCTCTGATAGACCAAGTGATGATCTGTCCAACGTTCTTAAGCAGACCACGACGCGGGAAGTTCATGAGAATAGCAAAACTTGCAAACAAACTTACGCCTTCCATGAAACCACCAAAGACAGCGAGGTTACGCGCTATATCAGCATCACTATTAATAGTGAAGTTTTGCATGTACTCGTACTTGTTCTTCATTGCTTCGTATTCACGAAAAGCCTTATACTCCACTTCAGGCAAGCCTAAAGTATCATTTAAGTGAGAATAAGCCCAAACGTGGACGGTTTCCATCGCTGCAAACGCTGTCAGCATCATGGTTATCTCTGGTTTAGGGAAAATATGTACTAACTGTTGATTGTAATTGTTTTGTACTTCTAAATCACCCTGAGTGAAGAAGCGCAATACTTGAATAATAAGGTTAGATTCTTGAGCAGTAAGCTTAGCCTTAAAGTCCACTAAATCATCAGCCATTGGTACTTCTGTTGGTAGCCAATGTGCTTGTTGTTGTAGTTTGAAGTATTCGAAAAACTGAGGGTATTCAAAAGGTTTATAGTAGTCACGAAGCTGCAATAGGCCCTTAGGCTCGTGCTTAGCCTCAGGCTTAGCGGCCACGTCAAAATCATCAATAATAATGTCGTTAGTGATTGACACTTGCTTGTTAACCAGTTGCTGATTGCTGCTAACAAGTTTATCTTCTGACGTAGTAGTTTGCATAGCCATAAATTTACCGATCTCCTTCGATGGTTAATAAACCAAAAGCTGAAAACATACAACTAATGATTTATCTTGATACTGTTCACTCGTATACTTGTAGACGCTTAAGGTTTCCTTTAGTTTCCACATTTAGTGTTCGGCTTATTAAATTTCGTTAAACCAACGCTGGATCTTGAGTATCATAGAACCAGGTCTTACTAATATAGATCTTTTCCTCTGCTAGTTCAAGGTCTATATCGCTAATAAAAATCTAATATAGCCTATTTGAAGCTTATAATCCTTACGCTGATTGGAGTTTAGGAGTTCTTAGGACTGAATTAAAAGAGTTTAATGAGGTAATACTATTGACGCCAAGCTAGTTCTTAATATCGACTAAAGCTTTAAGGATTTTTATATAGTTTATTGCAACGTTTTCTCCGGCCTTGGCCTTGCTTAACGTACTTAATAGTGATTTCAAAACGGGTTTAATGTTGATGTTCGCAACTATCGCAATGATGACAAAGCTTAAGGTTGATGTAGTGGGAGATGGCGATAGAAACGCCACCAAGTGCCATTAAAAATGGCTCAGGTATATATTGAGTGAAAGACTCTAAACGTGCAATGTGCAGCACTGCAGCCCCGAATAACAGTAAAAATACTGGTTCTATACTACGGTGCTTCTTAATAAAGCCCCAAGCTGTGCTCAGGAAGGCTAATCCAAGAGTGACTAATATAAAAGTAGTTTCAAAGTTTTCTTCAAAAATAAATCCAAGACCAATCAAAGGAGCTAAGGTAATCAACAATGGGGCCAAAGCACAATGCACAGCACATAAGGAGCTTGCAGTCATGCCGATTTTATCAATAAGTTTATGGGTTTTAGCCATAGGTCTATATATTATATACTAGCGGGGACTCTAAACGTAACAGGGGGGTCTTTACTGGCTTTTTGGCTTGCTTACCCTAACTAATTTGACTCTGTTTCTCTCGTGTTTTTCTACACGTAGAGTACAGCCGTTAACCTCTACCTTGCTGCCCTGCTTTGGTTCAGTGCCAATCAAACCAAATACATAGCCACCAATGGTGTCGAAACGTGAAGATGTGAAATCCGTTCCCAGTGCCTCGTTGACATCAGCCAGATTCAATAAACCGTTGACCAAATAGTCACCGTTATCTAAGGTCTGAATATCTTCAGCTTCATTTTCGTGCTCATCTTCTATTTCACCGAAGACCTCTTCGATAATATCCTCGATAGTAGCGAGTCCAGAAACTCCACCAAATTCATCTATCAACATAGCCAGAGGTTTTTTCTTTTCCTGCATAAGTTTGATCAAGTCGATAATATACATGCCATCAGAAACTTTCAAAGCATCATTGGCAATAGATTTGATGTTGTTATCGGTGTTGCCCTTCTCGTAGGTTTTGAGTATGTCTTTGATAGTGACATAGCCGATGACATTGTCTATCTTCTCGTGATAGACCGGGAAACGTGAGTGAGTAGTCTTATTCACTTCATGAGTAGCTTCAGCAATAGTTAGTTTATCGTTCAGACAAATCATGTCAGAGCGCGGCACCATGACATCTCTAGCGAGAGTATCATTAAACTCAAATACGTTTTGTATTAGTTGCTCTTCTTCTACTTCTAGAACCCCCTGCTCTTGTGAACTACTAAGAATCATTTTTAATTCTGCTTCAGAGTGTACGGTATCGTCGAAGTTAAGCTCTATACCGAGTAGTCCAAGAATAAAATTAGAACAAGAGTTGAGTATATAAACAGGAACCTTAAATAGTAAGTATAAGAATCTTAGAAAATAAGCTAGATTGAAACTTATTTTCTCTGGATCAATAATAGCGATGTTTTTAGGTACTACTTCACCTAGAATCACATGAAAGAAAGTTACTAGAGCGATAGCAAGAACAATAGAAATAGCATGAGACTCTAGGCTCAATCCAGCTCCCTCTATCATTGGTCTAATCCACTTCTCGATACGGGCTTCTGCTACAGCACCAAGCGCCAGGCTGGCTACAGTAATACCCACTTGGCAAGCAGAAATATAATCATTCATATTAGTCAGGATTTTTTGTAGTAACTTAGCAGTAGCTATCTTGGCTCTAGAATGTTCTGGTTCAGAGGATTCTGCGATCTGGTCTATGTGTGTTTTTCGGACCCTGGCAATAGAGAACTCTGCTGCAACAAAGCTGCCATTGAGTAATATCAGTGTAAAAATTAATAATAAGGAATATAAGTCTTCCATTTGCGGTTGAATAAGAATAATATACCACGGCGTAGAAAGCTCAATTCACGGACTTATCATATCAATCATATAGTGGATACGCCAGACTAGAGCAACAGCCGATTTATCTGAATATGCTTCATTGTATTTTACGTTTTGTTTTCATTATAAGTTTATTAGTTTTAACTATGGCACCGACATTGGCCGCATCCAAGGCTAAGGGAACTTCTCCAATTAACTCTGAAACCCTTTCAGGAGGTATTGTTCATAATGAAGGTTATTATTTGCCAAGAGGATTAAAAATCCCAGTAGAACTGAGAACACCATTGGATACTCGTACTAACTCTGTTGGTGACGAGGTTACAGCTCAAGTTACAGAAGATATTTTAATCGGTGACTATGTAATAATCCCTGCTAATAGTTTTATACATGGCTCGGTAACACAATTAGAACCACCGGGAAAGTTTCAGAAACGACCTAAGCTTGGTATTAATTTTGATACGCTTTCTTTACCTGGCAAACCTGGTGAGGAAAGAAGATACGTGTCTATTAACGGTTATGTTAGCTCTAATCAAGTGATCGGTAAAAGCGAGAGAGTTAATGATGATGGCCTTTACAAGGCTAAAACCAAAAAACCAGCTCTCTTAGGAGGAGCTGCTGGTGCTGCTGGTGCTTACGTTGTCACAGCGTTTACTGATCCGTTTGCAACTTTTGGAATAAGCGGCATGCTAACCAATATGTTTATTCTGGGTGGTGGAATAGGTGGTGTCTATCTTGCTACTGGTTTGTTTACCAAGGATGATATTCGCGTGGAAGCTGGCACGGCATTAGAAATACTACTTGGAGAGCCAACAGTGGAAAGTTTCCCTAAGGGTCATACATTGGCTTATGATACCAATCATAATCTTGATGTGAAACTTGATGAAGTTGGAGTATTAAATCAACCACTGAAGAAAGCAGGAGCCGATATTAGTTCAGGCGAGGCTTATGATCAGATTAATTCCTTAGAATCACAGAGTATCATTAATCAATAGAATAAAAAAAAGGACAGAATTGTAGTTCTGCCCTTTTTCAATTTACTTTTGCCTTAAGCTATTACGCTTTTTTAGCTGCTTCAGGAGCTGCTGTTGGAGCTGCTTCTGGTTGAGCTGCCGGTTGTGGAGCTGGCTGAGGAGCTTGCGCTGCTTCAGGAGCTTTTTGCGGTTGTTGAGCTTCTAATACTTTAACTTCAAACGTTAAATCTTTGCCAGCTAAAGGATGGTTATAATCCATAGTTACTTCTGACTCAGTTAGTTTAACAACCTTCATAGGAGTTTGTCTTACTTCACCGTTAGGAAGTTTATTGTTTGCAAACACAACACTACCTTCTTTAAGATCTACGTTAGCGAATCTTGCATCTCTAGGAAGTGTTACTACTTTCTTAGGATCTGGTTCGCCGTAAGCTTCAGCAGCTTTAAGAGTGAACTTAGAAGTTTTGCCGATGCCAATCTTAGCTACGTGTTGTTCAAAACTAGGAAGAACTTGACCTGAACCCATCAAGAACGTTAATGGCGCTTTGCCTTCTGTTGTATCAAACACTGTTCCATCTTTTAAAGTGCCTTTGTATTCTACTTTAACTACAGAACCTTGTGATATCTTCGGCGCCGTAGAACATGCAGCGACAGTTACTGCAAGTAGAATTGTTACTAATAGTTTTAATTGTTTCATTTTATAATTACCTCTCCTTATCTCCATATTTAAATATATGAGAACTACTAAATAATCCTAAACCAATATTCCTCTCTTTAACAGAGAATAACATTAAGAAATTCTTGAGGGTTCAATACGTATTATCCAATCATGTCGATTGGTTGATAATCTTCTCTGTTTAAGTAGTCATGCATGATACTGGCGACGTAGTTTTGAGTTTCTTTATAAGGAGGGATAGTGCCATGTCTCTCTACTGCTTGGGGTCCAGCGTTGTAAGCTGCCAGAGCTTTCTGTAGATTACCATCAAACTTCTGTAACATCTGTGCCAGGTACTTTGCACCACCCTTCACGTTTTGGTAAGGGTTCATAGAGTTAAAGACGCCAAGTGACTTAGCTGTAGCTGGCATGAGTTGCATCAAACCTTGAGCCCCAGCATGACTAGTAGCTTCTGGGTTGAAACCAGATTCTTGTTTAATGACACTTTTAATTAAATTAGGTGTGAGCTCTACGCCATACTGTGCGCTGGTTTCAGCAGCTACTTGGTTTATATACTCATCAAAATCTTCAGGTAACTTAGATAGATTATCAGGTTTCAGTTTACCTTTAACACTGGCTCTAGCATCTTCGGTGTTAACAACGCTCTCAAGTACATTAGCGAAGCGATTTGTTGCTCCTTGTGGATCTGTTGCTGCAAATTTCTGCTTGACCTTAGTATCTAATTGACTTAGATAGTGGTCTAGCTCTGACATGCGCGCTTGTATGAAATCAATTGACACCTAGTGATTTTTAACCCTAGTCTAACTTGTTGTATCTAGATAATTTGGTAGATATACTGGGAGGAGTATCCACTAGATAGGGGATACTGCTTAGTTTGCTAAGTTTCTTTTTTGTTCAGCTGCTATAAGAATTTCACTCCAAGCTTCATCAGTAGTTTCTCTGATATCACCAAAAAAATTTAATTTAATAAGATGTTCTGAGTCCGAATTTGGAGTGGAGGAGATACCATTTTCATAGTAGTTACGAGCTTTATCAACCAATGCCTGAGCGCAATTGGTATCAACGGTTGACAATATATCTATAACAAGATCGTTTAGTGTTTTAGCTAGTTCTTTTGTTTGACTATGTAGGTTTGCTAAGAATTTATTGCCTTCTATTGTTTGCCAATTAACGTCTACTGGCTGAGTCCACATTCTGTAATCATCAGCAGTTGATTCTTTTAAGGTTTGATTAGAAGTTTGTTGAACCAGACGCATAACACAATCTAAATACGCCAGTAAAGTAGGGACTATATTTATCTCACGTGGTAAAGCAAGGCTTGGATTTTTAGTAAGTTCTTTTAATCTTACTCGATTAGCTTCTTGACAGTAATTAATCGGTTCACTGTAGTAGGGAGGACATGGATGATCTCCACTCCCCTTAATTATTTCTTGACGTTCCTGTAATTGGCCTGCGAAATAACGCTTGTTCCTCATTTCGATCGCATCCACAACTACATTTCTGGTTGTTAAAACGGGCAATACCATATCTAAATAATAAGCTTTCTGACTAATATATGTCAATGGATATTTTATACTCAAAAATGGTATAATATAGCTATTATGAGTAAAAACGAGCGATTACAGATACTCTTAACTTCTGAGCAGAAAAGAAAACTTGAGGCTAAGGCTAAACGAGAGGGTTTTGATTCGGCTACTGACGGAGTGAAGTTCCTCATTAATAATTTTATCAATGGTAGAATTGATTTCACTTTCAACAAAGAATATGTTGAAATTTTAGATCCAGAAACAGAACGTGAAGTTCTTGAGGCTATTAAAGAAGTAGAACAAGGTTTGACAATAACTCTCGATCCTAGAGATCCTGATTTTCATAAGAAAATGATAGAGTTTGCAGACAAGAAAAAGCAAAAGACTTCTAAGTGATATCATTAAACGCATGCTCCCTTTTGGTATAGGTATCCCCGAATTAGTTGTTATCCTGGTGATAGCCTTGATTATTTTTGGACCTAAGAAGTTACCGGAGCTAGGTAAGAACCTGGGTAAGGGACTTAAGAGTTTTAAGGAAGGCATGGAAAGTGCTGCAGAAGAGTTTAAGGCAGAAGTAAGCCCTGGTGAAGACAAGAAGTAGTTTTACTGAATTACGGAAAACAATTTGATATCTGGACAAGCTGAGCAATAGACGAGAGTTGTCTCTCTTTGTGAACGTAAGTAAGCAAACAGAGACAACGAGTCCTGCGAAGCTTGCTTGTCAAATTAAATTATTTCCCGAAATATTCCTAAACTCCAACTTTCTTCTTTACAAAAGCTTCAAGTTTTTCCATGGCTATTTTAAGTCTGT
>CAYPGT010000004.1:0-41092 GCA_964410425.1 uncultured Gammaproteobacteria bacterium | reverse complement strand
CCAACTTTCTTCTTTACAAAAGCTTCAAGTTTTTCCATGGCTATTTTAAGTCTGTCTATAGGTTGTACTAAAGCTAAGCGTACATAGTCTTTACCGAAGGGACCAAAGGTTAATCCTGGCACTAGAGCGACTCCAGTAGCGGCAAGCAGGTCACGCGCGAAGTCAAATGAATTACGATCCTCACCTCTAAAGCTTTCAGGGACTGGAATCCATACGTACATAGCGCCACCTGGATTGTAAGGGTGAAGCCCCATCTCTTTAAGTCTTGGTATAACGTAGTCGCGGCGGCGTTGATATTCTAAGCGGATCTCCTCTCTATATGAGTCACCAAGAGCGATTGCGGCAGCGCCAGCTTCCTGTATGCCCATGCAAACACCGTAGTCAATATTAGTCTTAAGTTTATATAGGGTGTGAATTATATCAGGATTACCAACAGCAAACCCTAAGCGCATTCCAGCCATATTATAAGTCTTAGAGAAGGTATGAAACTCTAGCCCTATATCCATAGCACCTTCTACTTCAAAAATAGAATTAGGTTTCTTATCATCAAACCAAATCTCTGAGTAGGCTAGATCGTTTACTAATAATATCTCATATTCTTTACAAAGTGCCACAGCCTTCTCTAGGTAAGCTTTATCTACTGTTGCACCAGTAGGATTGTGCGGATAGCTCAGTATCAGCATCTTAGCGCGCAGTAATATATCTTCTGGAATAGAATCTAAATCACCAACAAAGTTATTCTCAGGCTTAAGTTCAAGCTCATAAACATGACCACCAGCAAGTACTGTACCGCGCATGTGCACGGGATAGTAAGGTGAAGGAATAATAGTGACATGCCCTTCTTGCATATAAGCAAACGCAATATGTGCTATGCCTTCTTTAGAACCAAGAAGTGGAAGTATTTGTGTCTTAGGATCAAGCTTGACATTAAAACGCCCTAGAAACCAGTTAGCGATTGAATCTTTGAATTCTGGCAAGCCACTGAAGATAGGATACTGTTGATTACGACGTTTCTGCATGCCCTTGTAGAGAGCTTCTAATACAGATGGCTCAGTGCCTCTGTCTGGTGAACCGAGAGAGAGATCAATGAGTTCTTTACCTTGCTGAATTAAATCTAACTTGATTTCATCTAACTGTCCGAAAGCGTAAGGTGGCATTTCGACGAGTCTTAATGAGGGTACAACTTTATGGCGATGAGGGGATTTCATGATTTATATAAACGCTAAATAGTATAGCAGTTATTAGCCAAAGATCATCCACGCCACGGCAATGTTTATAGAAGCTAACATTCGCTAGTGCTGTGCAGTAGAGTCTTGAGTTCACTAATATTCTCAAAGCTTATAAAATGCACAGGTTTCTCCATAAACCAGATAGTTTCATTAATGGTTTTATTTATTACTATGCCCATAGGTGCATTAGGATAAGCTCTTATAAAGGTCTTAAACGCTTTAGGGGCTTCTGCCTTACTCAATGTAGATTTGACCTCTATCGGAGTCGGTATGCGATTTCTCAGCCAGATGAAGTCTATTTCTACTTGATCACTTGTACGCCAAAAGTAGACTTCTGCATTTGTTTGGTCTGTTAATGTCACAAGATAGTTATAGACATAGCCTTCCCAAATTTTGCCTTTTTCTTTTTCTGTGAATTGAAAATTATTAGCAATAGCGTTTCTTATGCCTAGATCATAAAAGTAATATTTTTTGGATTTCTTCAATTCATTACTAAGATTCTTTGCAAATGATTTAACTTGGTGCAATATAAAAGTTTCTTGTAATATATCTAAATATTTTTCTACAGTTGAAGCTGATATTCTTACTTCATTAGCGAGATTAGTACTAGGTAATATTTGCCCTTGATTTTCTGCAAGTATAAAACATAGATTATTAAAAGCGCTGATATTGTCTTCTAGAACCAGGGATTTGACGTCTTTTTGTATATAAGTGGTATAAATATTTTTGAGATATATTTCTTTTTTCATTGGGTCTTTGGCATATTCTTTATCATAGACACCAGGCAAGCCTCCGAAGCGAACATAATCTTCTAATTTGTTTTTTTTTGTTTGATCACTTATATACTCTTCATAGCTTAATGGTCTAATATAATATTTGTTAAATCTTCCAGCCATGCTTTCTTTGAGATGTTTATGCATCTCTATTGCTGATGAGCCAGACGCAAAGATTTTTATTCTCTCTTGGGGATGTAGATCGCACCAATCATAGATTGCTTTGAAGATTTTGGATATATTGGTTACATAATGAAATTCATCAATGAAAATATAATTGTACTTTTTAAGCATCTCAAATATTTCTGATTCACTAGCATTAAATTCAATACTATGATCTGGGAACTCTAAGTTAAAGTATCTGGACTTGGATTTTTTTGAGCTTAGGTTGTCATCTAACTTTTTTAGTAAGTAAGTTTTACCGACTTGCCTAGCTCCAAAAATCAAACTAATTTTCTTGCTTTTTTCAGAGTCAAGTAACGTTGCATACATTTTACGCTCAAAAACCATTGATATATGGTTATTTTAGCATATATCTAGAATTCCAAGGTGATGGTATGGAATTCTAGAATTCCTGGGACTCTACCCAAACACCACAAAAGCCACAGCCACTCCGACAGAAGCTACCATGATCAGAGCATAGTTTTGTACTTTACCTGATTCTTGGGTCTTCAGTACTTCACCAGCCACTTCAGTACCACGCCACGCAAGTCCGTTGATGATCACACCTTCGATAAACACTCGTTCGAAGAGTTTGAAAGTGAGACGGAAGAAGGTCATAAACAATCCTACGATGAAATCATAAATCTCATCGATATACCATTTGTTAAGCGAAGCTTCATAAATAACTTTGAAGTTCTTTTTGAAGAACTCATTAACAGTGAGTTTGCCGATCTGGATCTTTTGTATATAAACCAAGTAAGCAAACAGAGTACCTAGAATAAAAGCTAAGAACGGTAAGTAACCCATGGGTTCAGACATCTCATGCATAAAGAATCCCCAGCCCGATTCTCCTGCTTGCAAGTGAGAGTGAAAATGTGCATCTAAGTAATTTTGTAATTTATATCCCATCAATGGTGAACCCCAGAGTCCGAGTATCAGCGAAGGTATCGCTAGTACCATTAGTGGCACTGTCACTGAGAAGGGTTGTTCATGCGGATGTGCGTGCCCTCTATAGTCACCTTCAAAGGTCTTAAAATACATTCTAAACATATAGAACGCCGTCATAAGAGCAGTGATAGTTGCAACCCAGAATAAACCTTTATTTACTTCCCAAGCTTGAGCGATAATCATATCCTTAGACCAGAAACCACTCATCAGCGGGAATCCACTTATAGACAGAGTTCCGATGAGAAAGGTGATAGCTGTAATGGGCATATGCTTACGCAGCCCGCCCATCTCATTCATGTCCTGTTCGTGGTGACAACCCATGATCACAGAGCCTGATCCTAAGAAGAGCATTGCCTTAAACATCGCGTGAGTGATGAGGTGGAACATTGCTATTACTGGTGCACCGAGACCTGCTGCCATGACCATGTAGCCAAGCTGCGAGCAAGTAGAATAGGCAAGAGCTTTCTTAATGTCATTCTGCGAGAACGCGATAGTCGCAGAGAATATAGCTGTGATACCACCGACTAAAGCGATTACAGGGAGAGCATTTGAACCGTCTATGCTCAGTATCGGGAAAACTCTAGCGAGTAAATATACTCCAGCAGCCACCATGGTTGCTGCGTGAATTAGAGCAGAGATAGGAGTAGGACCTTCCATCGCATCTGGAAGCCAAACGTGAAGCGGGAATTGAGCGGACTTAGCTGCAGCACCCATAAAAATTAATAGACCAATAGTAGTAATGGAGATCAGTCCTGTGACAGCAAGACTATGAGAACTGATTGCAAGCTCAGTAGCTTCTCTAATCTTAGAGAATGCCAGAGTCGCAGTAGTTTGATCATTAATCCAGAATCCCTTAGTGAAGTTATAGAGCAGAATTAGTCCCACTAAGAATCCGGCATCACCAACGCGGTTCACTATGAAAGCTTTCTTACAAGCATGTGCTGCTGCTGGTTTGTACCACCAGAATCCAATGAGTAAGAAAGAGCAGACACCTACTAGCTCCCAGAAGAAGTACATTTGGAACAGGTTAGTAGCGATAACCAAGCCAAGCATTGAGAAGGTAAATAAAGATAAGTAAGAATAAAATCTTGTGTAACCCTCATCCTCATTCATATAGCCGTGAGTATAGATTTGTACTAGTAAACTAACAAGGTTCACTGTAAGTAACATAGAAATAGTAAGCGGGTCTATAAGGCAGCCGATATCGAGGTGAAAATCGCCAGCCTTAATCCAATTAAAATTCATTTCGTAAGCACTGTGTCCGTGGAAGCTAGTGAATACTACTATGGAGTGAATTAATCCGAGGGCAACTGCGCCGACTGATAGGCTCATGGACAATACTCTACTGCGATGAGTAAAGAACATTATTAGCACCGCAGATACAAGCGGATAGAGAGCAATTAACCATGCGTTATCAAGATTATTCATATATTCTAGGGTAACATTGTACTTGTCTTTTGGTCTCGAAAAATCAAAGATTTTTCTCGAATTTTTTATGTAACGCTCAATCTACGCATCAACTTGGTAAAAGTCTAGTATTACTCTAAAGATTTAAGTATGTTGATGCTTGTTGAGCTGTTTCATCTTATAATGGAATCAGAGACTTGTCATTTCACGATCTTAATCAGTATTTCGTTTTTCTCTATAACCTTAATCTCTTCTTTAATAGTGCGTTTCATGCCGCTATAGGAGTGATATTCTTGAAGTTTATTTACTAACTCTTGATTGTCTTTGGTAAGTTTAGTGCGTTCTTTAGATAGATCGACGGTAGAACCAATGTTCTGTGTCAAGTTCACTAGATTATGAATAGTGCTGTTAACTAAGGGAATCAGTGTTAAGCAAGCAAGTAAGAACCAAAAATATGGTTTGAAATTAATTGATTCTTGAATTTGCAGGGTTGGCTTGTAAACAGGTTCTGCTTCTGGAATCTGTTGGACTTGTGGTGAACGGTACTCTTCCTTAAAGCGCAATTCTACTTTTTGACTTAAGTCAAAATTCGTTTGTGCTTTGGGTCTCTCTCTAGTATTGGTCCTCAAATAATTAGCCACATCCTTCTGTGAGTTCAAATAATAAGCTTTCCTCGGGCGGAAGTCTACCTTTGGATCTATTATAGGACCTTTATTAAAATCCTCGGAAAAATATTGTGAATAATCTGGTAGAGCCATAAATTTCGATGTCAAATACAGACTCCTTGAGCCTATCCTCCTAGTGACGAGAAAGCTTAAGTTTTGATCCACATAAATGATATTTGCCTATTTTTGATAAGATTATGCAGATATGGCTCCGACTTCTGTAGCAAGGTCTCTTCAGCTTGATGAATACGTAGGTCAAGCATTAGGTTACAGAAGCTCTGATCAAGTTCCAATTTTAAGAAAAGCAATAACCGAATCTAGAAAGCTTGCTACTGATCTTGCAGCTGCAAGTAATAATTCTATCCAAGCAATAGATAAAGGTAAGTTTGGAGTTATTTGGGACCCGAGAGAACTGTTTAGGTTTTTAAATGAATTAATTGGTGGTTGGCAAACCAATGAAACTGCGTTGAAATCAGCTTATGGTTTAGTTGAAGCAGCTCTCGATAATCTCAAAACACGCTTAAGAAGTTTCTTAGACATCTACTGTACTATTCAAGGTAGGCCAGTTCAGGTTTTAGACGTAGAGGGTATTAGGTTTCATAGAACCCAATGTAGGAATGCCGTTATTAGTTATTCAGCTAATTTTCTTAAGGAGCATCTTGAACTCCGTTCAAACATGCAGATGGCTGGGTTAGCGTCTAAAGATTATCCACTTGTTAATGCTGGTGGTTGGCATATAGGTTCGATGTTAGATCACACAGTACTTAATACTGATAAAGAATCAGATCCGAAGCTTATTCTTGAAACTGGTCTGCAAAATAATGCTAAGAAAGAATTAGTGCCTCATCATCTACTTTATGCAGAAGATAGCAAGGCTGCGGTCGGAAGGGTGAAGAATCTAAGAGAACTATCTAAGAAAGAGCGTTCAGATATAAATCCAGCTCAATACTTACCGCATCTTATTCCGCATAGTTAATCCCCTGCTACTGGGCTAGCCAGATATGGAAAGCTATCACTAAATAATGAATCATTCACTAGCACTCCATCTGTCAGTACCGCGCTGCGTGAAGGTGCTAGAGCAGCGTCACTAATACGTGCACCCATTATTACCCGTAAGAATATATCAGTAACATCATCGCCAGGACGGCGTCCATTAGGATAGCCAGCATTGTCTCCGCCAAGTAGTCCTAGTCTATTCTGTGAGCCTTTTGCTAAAGCTGTAGTCGCAGTATTTAATTTTAAGGTATTAGCAGCTTTAGCCTTAGTGGAACTAAACTGATTGACAGTAGTTATACCTGTTAGGAACCACTCATTGAGATCTGTTCGTGGAAACACATTAGGAGCAGTCAGGCTAGAGTTAGCTTCAATTATCTCAGCCAGAGCAGGATAATTAATATAATCACTAAGCTTGCCGTTACTGTCCAAGCTTGGCCTTCTAGAGTTATAGAGATCCTTATCCTTAAACCCAATCAGCATCGAACTTACGAAGGGATGCCCAGCTCTATCTATTTGTACATAATCTTTGTGGGAGAAGAAGCGTGGTTTGCCAAATATCGGATTATGTCTATTAATTATTCTTGCAGGCACATGAGTCCCAGCCCAAACATTGACTATAGTGTTTGGATCCTTGAGATCAAGACAGCTGATAGGTAGTTCTAAAGCTATGGAGATAACGTTGCTAGTGGCAGTCTCACTGTTAGCGCCAGTTTCAGCCTGTTCGAGGTTAACATTCACGAGATCATAAATCCCAGCCAGCTTAGCTTGGAAACTATCCTTGCGTGGTCCCACGAAGACTCTCGCGTTCTCCTTACATTTTTTAATATTTAAATCTAGGTTATAAATAAAGTTATTAGCGTAGCTATCATAGTCAGCGATTGATTTAGAGCCAATATTATATTCTGGTATAAGGAAGGTTCCGTTATTTGGTGGGCTAAACTCAGGTATAGAAACACTATCAGCGTTTTTTACAGGAGTGCCTTTATGTATGCGATTAGCTTGGCTACCATAGTCGAATGCTGTTTGTTTGCTTAAGAGCTCAATCTTATAACTCAATTGGCGATTAAATAAACCCCCGTTGTTTAAGAAAGGGATGTTTATTTTTTTACTGTCTATAGTCATGCTCAGTCCGTTACCGATCAAAGCCTCAGTGAAACGAAATCTAAAACTTAAGTCTTCTTTAGCATCACCGTTCTTATCGACATAGATGTCATAGAGTGCTGTTGGGTCTAGAGTGTAATAAACGGGACCTCCGAAGCTCGCTTGATAAGGACTGAGGTTCATGATCACAGTGATAAATCCATCACGTCCAGTTTCATAACTGCGGAAGGCATAGAAGTCGGTGATGTCTGTAGCTGGATTTGCTGCAGTGAAGGAAGCATCGCGATGGTCGGAAGCTAGCACAGGTGTGCAGAATAGTATGAATAATATTAATAGAATGGGCATTGAAGTTTTCAACTCCTTATCATGATAGCTCAAATAAAGCTAAGCGAGTTAAAGGCGTATTTAATCTAGTCCAAGTTTTCCCGCGTCGTTTTTGATACAGGCTATATAAGCTTTAACCAGGTCTTCAGAAAACTCGCCTCTTGGTGTGCGATCTGCAATTTGGCATAAAAGTTTAATTTCAGGTTCCTGTCTATATTTTTGTTTGCTTCTTACAACGTAACCTCTTAGCGGGACTTCGAGATTTTCAGTTTCAAACGCTCGGATTAGATCTTTTTTATTACTTTTACTGGCAAGTCTTTCTGACCATTTTAAGGCATAGTTATATTCCTCTATAGCAGGGCGAGCAAATTGATAAGCTTGAACATCTTTGATACCTTTCCCTGTAAACCTATCTGAGCTTACATAACGAATGGTTTCATTTGTACTTCCTTGTAAGGCCTTCTTATGATCCCATATCCATTGAAGCTCAGTGCTTTTTAAATTAGGTTCTTTTTTACTTGTTCCATGTAAAAATGCATTTAGCTCTGATGTTGTCGTGATACTATCTAAAGCAGCTTGTAATTCTGGTGTATATCTGTAAACATTTTCTCGAGTGATAATCCCTTGGTCTCTCAGTTCACTTAAGCCCGTCATAAGGCTTACTTTCACTTTAATAGCATTCGGAGTATCATAGGCGTTTATTACTAATTCAGGAAATTCTTCTAAAACAGCTTGTTCTTTTTTACTGAGTCCCCCGTTTGCATCAAGCTGTGGAGTATCTTTGGAATGTAACTGGATTTGCGCAGCTGGTGTTGTAGTGTTAGCCGTGGGCTTTTCTGTTTGATTATTGCAACCTAGAGCTGCAAGACTAAAAGCAAGCGGGGCTATTATGGGATTAAAAAAAGATGTTCTCATTATTGTGCTAATCTGTCCCAAAGCTCAGAAGATGCAATAAGACCGTACATAAATGTAGATAAATCTAGGTATAGTTGATCATTTCTTCCATGAAGAGAAGCAGTATCTTTAGTGATCATTTTGTTAGCTATTTCTACAACATCTGCAGGCAAGTTTTGTTTTAGTAGAGGAATGATTCTTCCAATTATTTCTGGACCTTGAGATGTTTTTGATAAACCACGCACTGCTGCCACTAGCTTGTGAGCAAAACCTGATGAGCTATCTGCATTTCCTACTGGAGGTTGAGTTTTGCTTATGTGTTCAGATTGAAAGCTGTCAGCAAAATCGGCAAAAATTGCATTATTCCCTTCATGTTGATCTAGTTCTCTCGCTATCATTGCTATAAATGCATGGAGACCAAGTTTACCGTCATTGCTTCTGGTATCTCTCTTAGGATCATTTAAGGCAGTTTGAATAATTATTCTTTGATCAGGATGTAATTCTTGATTGATTTGGTAGAGTAAAGCTTTTCTATCTTCCGTACTTAGATCGGACAGAAACCCAACAAGTCCATGAGCTAGAGACTCTATGCTGGCTTGTTCTACTACAGAGTCACTTGAAGCGACTACAGTAGGAAACTGAACTACATCACCGAAGTGCTCTTCAGCAGGAGAAGTGCCAGGAGAGGCGCGTAAAAATTTTGGAGCGAACGGGAGGATTATTGATGATGCGAATCGTCTTATTGGTCCAAGCCAAGAGTTTCCTCTATTAGTAATAGTACTATCAGCTCCCTCTCCTTTTTTAGCCTCCCCCATCTCAGGAGGTCTCACCAGGTGCAAGTGTTCAGCCAGAGCTATGACGTCAGGCTCAGCTTCTGTCCAATGCCGAGCCCCGCTATCTATTGAAATACTCACTAGTTCTTTAGGAGCCAACTTTTCTATAAGACTTCTTTGCTCTTCGGTTAGTTTATTCCATTGATCGCTATGACGTTTTGCTAGCCTTAAGTTAGATTTTTCTTGATCGAATATTGATTTAGCAAAAGGTGTGAGCGCATCTTCGCTGGCACCCCCTCTGGAAAGAAATAAAAATTCATTATAAGTGAATCTGTTCACGACTGGTTCAGTTGAGTTTCCAGAACCGAATCCAGTTTGATTTGCTAATATACTTGATCTTCGATGATCGTTTCCTGGTATCACAATAATAATCCTAACAAATGTTTAGTGTACAGTCAGAATGCTATCATATTTCACTACTATGTTTGATAGTTTAAGTAACAAATTACAGGATACTCTACAAAAACTTCGCAGGCAAGATAAGATCTCTGAAGCCAATATCGAATCAAGCTTAACTGAAATTCGCAGACAGCTATTAGAAGCGGATGTCTCCCTTAAAGCTGTTAAGTTATTTATTTCTAGGGTTCAACAGCAAGCCCTTGATGAAAAAGTATTGCGTGGTGTTAAACCTGGTGAACAATTTACTAAGATTATTTATGACGCCTTAGTCGAAAGATTGGGTGGTCTTAGTGATGATGCCGATAAGCAGAAAAAGGTTCCCGCCGCAGAAATACTGGGTTTATCGGAAAAGGAATCTGTATTTCAGTCTATTTTATTACTTGGTCTGCAAGGTGCTGGTAAGACTACGGCAGCAGCTAAGCTTGCTTACAAACTTAAGTCAGAAGGATATAGACCGCTCTTGGTTCCTTGTGATTTACAAAGACCAGCAGCGATTAAGCAACTTAAAATTCTAGCTGAGCAAGCTGGGGTGGATTTTCTGGATGTCAATGTAAAAACTCCCCTTGAACTTTCAAAACTAGCTCAAGAGCAAGCAGAGGAAAACTCTAATGATATTTTGATTTTTGATACGGCAGGACGATTGCAGGTAGATACTGACCTCATGGCAGAGTTGCTTATATTAGAGAAACAGATCAAACCTGCTGCAAAGCTCTTGGTGATTGATTCCCTGATAGGTCAAGAAGCTGCTAATGTAGCTGATACTTTTAATACACAGATAGGTATTACAGGAGTGATACTTTCAAAACTCGATGCTGATAGCCGCGGTGGTGCGGCGTTGTCGGTAGTAGAAGCCACATCTAAACCTATTAAACTGGCATCGACTGGAGAGAAGCTTGAGGATTTAGAGATATTTTATCCAGAGAGAATTGCTTCGCGCATTCTTGGTATGGGTGATGTACTCACGCTAGTGGAGCGCGCTGAGGAGAAGATCGCCGAAGAAGAATCTAAGCGACTTGAGGCTGAACTGAAGAAGGGTAATTTTAATTACGAAACTTTCTTGAGCTTTCAGAATATGATCGCTAAGCTTGGAGATTTGACCTCGATTTTTAAGATGATGGGTATGGGTGGAATGATGTCTCAGTTTGGGATTCAGGCTGCTGACCAGGGTGTGCTGCTAGACCAAAGTCAAGTGAAAATGCGTAAGTTTAAGATTGCTATTAATAGTATGACTAAAGAAGAGCGTCGTAAGCCTGAGTTGCTCTCTACTCATGTCACTGCTAAATCCCGCAAGGCACGTATAGTTAAAGGTTCTGGACTGGAGACTGCTGATTTGGATAAACTGAGTTCCGAGTTTACCAAGATGTCTAAGATGTTTAAGCAGATTGGTCCGATGCTCAATATGATGGGCACAGGAGATAATAGCCAAGCGCCTTCTATGAATCCTATGAACCTAATGAAACAAATGGCAGGTGGTATGTCTAATAAGCAACAAAAAGCCATGCGTGCAGCAGGTATGATACCTGGAGCTCCTAAAGCGAATGTAGTGAAGATTAAGAAAGGGACTAAGCCAGCGATAAAGGGTTTTAGAGATTAAGATTTTTTGCTATAATTTTGCCAATATGAAAAAGTTTATTTATTTAGTTTTAGCGTTGATGTTTGTCGCATCACCAGTTCTGGCTGCTGATAAAGCAACAGTAGGCTTAGGGTCTATTCATTTTAAGAGTACTAGTAGTGGTGGTAATAGTTCTGTTGTAGCAGCGAATCTTGGCAATACAGTACAGATTGCTGTTGGTGGATCTCAAGGAACTTCTGCTGGTACTTTAACGGTGTATTTAAGCAGTGCAACCGTTGCTGCTTTAGCAAAAGGGCAGAAGCTTGATGTCATTGCCAGTGGTAATAGTGCTGATAGTTCAGCAGCTCAGATTCTATTTTTGGGTACTAAAGTGAACGTTAATGGTTTGAATAGCACGACTTTGGGAGTGGTTTCTAATGATGATACTGTTGCTAGTGGTACATTAACGGTGGTGAATTACAATTCTGATACCAAGGAGCTTAAGTTCTCACTATCAGCTAATGCTAAACCCTACACTCAGACGTCTTCTAAGTTAGGTGGCTCTACTACTAGTAAGGATATTAATAAGGCTATTAAGATTACTGCTAACGTAATCGTGACGCTACCTTAATAACTTGTGATTTAACCCTTGGTTAACCTTTAGCTTTCATACTGGATATGTCTATGGGCATGTTCAATATTGGCGACAATAAATTGTTCAGGGATATTCTTAATGATTACCCTGATGAAAAACAATTGCCTAGCTCTAACCCAGCTACTGCTTCAACTCAAGCTACAGTACAAAAACTCCAAGTCTTAAGGACTTACGTTGATGGATCTGCTGCTGCAACACAGAGAGCAGTTCCTGATCTCTTAGCACCCTTAGGATCTGCAGCATTTGCATTGCCTGAAAAGATTCAGGTGCCAGCTGATGGAAGTATAGTGCCTAATCCACCGTCTTTAGGAGAAGTAGCTAGCCAGACGGTTCAAGATACTTTGATTGCTAAGAGTCAAGCTTTGAGCGCAGCCATGAAAGATGATGCTAGTGGTATGGCAGAAGCAGATTCGGCAAATGATTTTAAGCAAGCCTTGATGCTTGTCCAGGATGTGACTAGTGCAAAAGTATCAGTAGATGCCAAATACAATGTGGCATTAGCTCTCAAACCACTATTAAAAAGTTTCAGAGATACTTATGCCAATGATTTGAAGGTCCTCACTGATGAAATACCAGCGGCTAAGATAGCCGATTTACAAAAAGCCAAGCTTGGAGATTTTAAGGGTTTAAGTAATAAAGAGGTTCAGTACATAGAGAAGTTTCAAAGATTGCAGGTTGCTGACGAACAATTAAGTACCATAGAGGCACTAATCACAGCTGGAACAAAAAACTCCTAGAAAGGTCTTAAAACAAAGTGCTTGGTGCTAACTGAGTACAATGAAACATAAAAATCTTTTCATAAATGATATGAAGGAAAGATCTTGACGGTCTTACGTATTAGGTTTACGCTAGGACTCATGGAATATACAAATCAGGAAGTTTTAGGGGCAAACATAAAAGTTATCGGAGCAGGTGGAGCGGGTTCTAATGCGGTGAATGGCATGATCGCTGGAGGGCTCAACAACATTGAGTTCTGGGTGGCTAACACGGATAAGCAAGCGTTAGAGATTGCGCAGACTCCTAACAAGATGCAACTTGGCGTGAAACTCACTCGTGGACTAGGTGCTGGTGGCAATCCTGAGACTGGCAGATTGGCTGCTGAAGAGAGTTCAGAATTTATTGGTCAAGCTATTGAAGGCTCCGACATGATTTTTATCACTGCTGGTATGGGTGGTGGAACAGGTACAGGTAGTGCTGCTGTTATCGCTGATATAGCAAGAGAGAAAGGTATCCTTACAGTAGGAGTAGTTACTAAGCCTTTTAGTTTTGAAGGACGTCGTAGAGTTAAGCTTGCTGAAGAAGGTATCAAGCAACTTAAGGACAAAGTAGATGCTCTAATCATTATCCCTAACGATAGATTATTAGAGATTACTGAACGTCAAACTAGTATGACTGATGCGTTCTCACTTGCTGACAATGTTCTATTGCAAGCAGTTCAAGGTATCAGTGACATTATTCAAGTACCTGGTTTGATTAACGTAGACTTTGCTGATGTTAAGTCAGTAATGTTCAACGCTGGTAATGCCATCATGGGTATGGGCAGAGCTAGTGGCGAGGGTAGAGCTGTAGAAGCTGCTCGTCAAGCGGTAAACTCTCCTCTATTAGAGAATTCTATCTCTGGTGCTACAGGTATCATATTTAATGTTACTGGTGGTAGAGATCTAACACTTCACGAAGTTAATGAAGCTGCTGAATCTATTTATGAAGAGGTTAATGAAGACGCTAACATTATTGTTGGTGCGGTCATTGATGAGAAGCTTCAGGGAGAGATCCAGATTACTGTTATCGCTACAGGATTTAAGACAGCTGAGAAACTTGAAACAGCTAAGACAGTTACTGCTCAATCTAAAGATAAATCATCTCCTTTTTATTTGAATTTTGGTAGTACGTTTGGATCTAGTACTGGTAAACCTGCATCTAGACCGAGTTCTCAGCAAGCACGCTCAGCAAGTAGTCCGAATAATTTATTCTTCTCTAATTCTAATTCTGTGGATAAATCAGCGATTAAAGCTAGAGTAACTATGCCTACTTTAGATGTGCCTGAAGCTGCTATTGATACAGAGATGAAAGTTCGTACTAGTCCAAGTACTAGTCCAAGTACTAGTTCTAGCTTTACAGAGAATGTTGATATACCGGACTTCCTACGCATGAAGAAATAGAAGCTCTGGGCTAGTTTTCTTCTAATACCCGTTGTCTGTCATTGCGAGGAGTGCGTAGCACGACGTGGCAATCCATTCCTAGCGTAAGTGAGAATACTAATACTGGATTGCTTCGCTTCGCTCGCAATGACGAAAATGTTGTAGATATCTGCCTATGCTCTTAAAATATTCTTACTTTTGTTCTCTTGCTTTCATAGCTGCTAGTTTTTTTAGTCCTACACTAAGAAGTATATTTCTTGTTAGTGGTTTAGTTTTGTGGTTATTAGACTGGCGTAATGCTAAACGCCTGGCTTTTAGCTATCTTGATTTATTTTTTATTGCTTATATTTTTGTCAATTTACTTTTAACTTTCATTCATGGCGTCTCAATATTTTCTTGGGTTAAAAGTTTTTTCACAACTTATTTGCAATGGTTTTGGGCAGCGTCTTTACTAACTCGGCTTTCGGTCTTTAGCTTCCAGCGTTTATCAGGTCGCACTAGTGATTTCACTGTTTTAACTATCATAGGTTCTGCTTCTGCATTGAGTTTGATCGTAGTATTACAACTTATAGGGTTGCTGCCACACCCAGTGGCTGCTTATGGGATTTTGAGTCAGCCTTTTACTAGTTCGGGTTTGTTGCTTATTTCTCTGTTTATTGCTCTGGCGTATAGAGAGACTATTAGTTATCGTTTACCATTAATCTTATTATTATTAGTTCAAATTATTGCCCTTATTGCCTTAGGACAATTATCCACTTGGCTTGGCTTGTTAATTGGGTTGATGGTTTATGCTATTGCCACTAAGAAATTAACTTTCAAACGCTTTTTGATAGCAGTTGTAATCCTTTCACTGTCATTGTTGGCGATTACCTCACTATCTCCGCGAGTAGCTAAAAAAATTCAACGCCTAAGTAGTGTGGAGCATATCATAGCTAGTAATAGTATGCAGCTGCGCTTGCAATTATGGCAGCAGAATTATAATGCTTGGCTTGAGAGACCAGTCCTGGGAATTAATAAGGTTATACCTTACGACAATTTAACTCATGCTCATAATATTTATTTTCAGCAACTTGTAGAAGGTGGGCTGGTGAAATTTATTGCTTGGTTGAGTTTCTACTTGGCGATTGGTTTTTATCTAGCAAAAAATATTAATCGGGGTTTGGCAGCATACTTTGCAGCATATTTAGCAATCAGCATAGAAGGTTTATTAGAGAATTGGTGGGGAGATGCTGAAGTTTTCAGTTTATTCCTTATAATGGTGATATTGGCACGTAATTATGTTTCAGAAAAAAAGAACTAAGCTGACTTTATTTGTATTATTGCTTTACCTAAGCGCTTGTTCAGTGGTCAAGCACCCTGTAGCTATTGTTACAGGAGATCCGCTTGCGACTCAAGCAGCGGCTGGAATCTTAGCGCAAGGTGGTACGGCTGCTGATGCTTTTGTGACGACAGTTTTAACTCTGACTGATGTGGAACCGCAGGCTTCTGGTTTGGGCGGAGGATTTTTTGCTGTTTATTATAATGCCAAGGATAAGAAAGTTTATACCTTAGATGCACGCGAAGAGCAGCCTGCAAGCCTTTACCCATCAGCATTCTGGGATTATAAGACTCATACGCCTAAGCCTGATTGGATGACCAGTAACGCTAGTATAGGTGTGCCTGGCGTCGCTGATGGTCTACGCCTATTGCATGATAAGTTTGGTAAGTTAGATCGTCAGACTGTTATTAAACCAGCATTAGTAATTGCGGAAAACGGATTCCTTATAAGTGAATATTTTTATGAAAACCTACAGCAACATTTAGACTTACATCCTTGGGATGATTTGAAATTGGGAGATAATTTTGTTAATAAGGATTATGCCAAAACCTTAAAATTATTTATCAATAACGGCTGGGAAGCCTTTTACCAAGGGGCTTTGGCGCAAGCGATAGTAGATACGACCGAGATAGAATTGAGTGATCTGAAGCGTTATCGAGCGGTGCTGCGAGAGCCAGTGAAATATAATTATGGTGATTATGAGATTTATGGTATCGGTTCTCCGAGTGCAGGAGCTTTGACTCTTTATAAGATTTTTGATTTGCTAGCAGATGGTAGTATGAACGGCAATGAAGCTATTGTGGAGGCTTATGAATATCGTAATCAATTTCTTGCTGATGCAGATTTCATAAACACCAAATGTAGTCCTAGTGATAATCCTGACGAGTTTGGCACGACACATATTGCTATTAGTGATCGCTTTGGCAATATTATTAGTGCTACTGTAACTATTCAGTCAGTTTTTGGCAGCGGACGTTTAGTCCCGGGTTATGGATTTTTACTGAATAATGAACTGAGTGATTTTGAAGCTGAGCCAGGTCACTGTAACTCTATACAACGCGGACTTAAGAAACGTCAAACAGCAATCGGCTTAACTAGTCACGGAGAAGAAGCCAATATTAGTTATGGGGCTAAGCGACCGCAATCATCAATGACACCACTAATAGTTTTGAAGCAGAATAAGCCAGTCTTGGCGCTCGGAGCTTCAGGTGGTTGGACTATTATTAATTCTGTTTATGAAACGCTGACCAATATTATCGATAAATCTATGAATCTTGAGGCTGCGATTAATGCACCTAGAGTTTTTATTAATGCTGATGGTCAAGTTTATCAAGAAACTGATTTGAGCTTTAAGACGGCTGTTAATGCTATTAGTTTTAAGAATAATATCGAAGCTTATGCAGATAAAAGAAAGAATGGTTCTGCTATGGTGATAAAATGATTAGATATGCTTGATCTATTGAAAAGAACCTTACTTGTTTTGATTATAGTTTTATCCTTAGGTTCTTGCAGTAAGAAAGTCGTTCAAGAGCAAGCAGCTAAACCTTTATATATTAAATTTGAAGAAGCTAAAGCTGGATCTATAAGCCAGGAGTTTGAGACAGCTGGTGAGCTTAAGGCAGATAAGGAGATATTAGTCTCAGCTGAACGCCAAGGGCAAGTACAAGAAGTATATGTTTATGAAGGGCAGTGGGTGGCAGCAGGGGAGCCTCTGATTAAAGTTAAGGGTGAGGATGTTGATGCAGATCTTAGGAAGGTTGAATCTGATTATAATACCTATTCTAAGCTATACAAAGAAGGTGCTATTGCAAGGCAAGATTTATTAAAGTATGAAACAGAATTGAATCGATTTAAATCTCAAAAGGACAATCTTCTCATTAGAGCTAAGACTTCTGGTTCGGTTGGTGTGATTCATGTTGATCCGGGTGACTATGTTAAGCTCGGTGACAAGGTTCTAGATCTAGTGAAGCTTGATCCCATTAGAGCAAGTTATTCTATCCCAGAAAGGTTAATCGCGAAGGTTCAACTTGGTCAGAAAGTTACTCTTACAACGGATTCAGAAGCAGATAAGGTATTTAATGCAGTGGTAGATTTCATTTCGCCACGTGTCGATCCCGAGACTCGTACTGTAGTGGTGAGAGCGAAGATCCTTAATCCATCAAGCAAGCTTAAAGCAAATCAATTTGTGAAAGTAAAACAAGTCATAAGTGACTTGAAGGATACACTATTAGTTAAGGAAGAAGCTGTGTACTTAGATCAAGGGCAAGAGTATCTTTATTTAGCAGAATCAGGTAAAGGTACAGAGCTGATCGCGAAGCGTGTTGCTGTGAAAACCGGTCTGCGTCAGGATGGTAAGGTGCAAATACTAGAAGGTATTAAAGCTGGCGATAAAGTTATATATGCTGGTCTGCATAGTATTTACCCAGGGGCTAATCTAGTGGTGGCGGAGGGCTAGTGTTAAAAGATAAGATTTCATCTCTTCCTGCTCTTTCAATTCAGCGTCCAGTTCTTGCGACGGTGATGTCCCTCGTAATAATTTTCGCGGGAATTATTGCTTGGACCAAATTGCCTGTGCGTGAGTATCCTGATATAGATCCACCAGTAGTGACTATTACTACTGTTTATCCGGGAGCTAGTTCTAAGGTTATAGAGTCAGAGATCACAGATATCTTAGAGGAAGAGTTAGCTGGTATAGAAGGTATCAGAACCATGGTCTCTAGCTCTAGAGATCAGGTTAGCACTATAACTGTAGAGTTCGTCCTGGAGCGGGATATAGACGTAGCTGCTCAAGATGTCAGGGATAAGATTTCACGTATTGCAAGAAAACTTCCTGAGAATGTTGATGATCCAATTATCGCGAAGGCAGATTCTGATGCTCAGCCTGTGATGTGGATAGGTGTGCAGTCTAAGACCCGTAATTTAATTGATTTAGCTGAATATGTAGATAAAGAGATTAAAGATTATTTTCAAAATATTCCTGGTGTTTCTAAGGTTATATTTGGCGGGGAGAGACGTCGTTCAGTACAGGTATTGATTGATGCTAAGAAATTAGCTTATTATGGTCTAACGATTCTTGATGTAGAGCAGTCTCTGAAGGCTAATAATATAGAACTGCCAGCAGGTAGTATACTGTCCAAGACTAGAGAATTCAGTATAAATGTTGATGCCAAACTCACTAAGGCAGAGGAGTACGGCAATATTATTATTAAAGAAGCACGTGGCGGGCAGGTAAGGCTTAATGACATAGCTATGGTCAGAGAAGGTGCTCAGAATGATATTAGCTTCGTGAGATTTAATGGGCAGCAGGGTTTTGGGCTGGGTATTGTAAGGCAGGCTAAGTCTAATGCAGTGCAGATTTCTGATGAAGTAAGGAAGTTAGTCACGAAGCTCCAAGACAAGATTCCTGAAGATATTGATTTGATGATTGGTTTTGATGCCGCTGAGTTTATACGTCTGAGCATGCATGAATTATATGAAAGTATTTTTCAGGCAACTTTATTGGTTTTGTTTGTAATTTTTATATTCTTGCGTAATTTACGTAGTACTCTCATTCCGGGTATCGCCATCCCTATCAGCTTGGTAGGGGTTATGGCTGGTTTACAGTTGATGGGTTTCACCATTAACCAAATGACACTTCTTGGTTTGATTATTTCTATCGGGATAGTGGTAGATGACTCGATAATAGTTCTTGAGAATATTTATCGTTATATAGAAGAAGGTATGGATCCTAAAGATGCAGCTAAGAAAGGTTCTGAGGAAATTATTTTTGCAGTTTTAGCTACGACTCTCGTGCTTATGTCTATATTTTTACCAGTAGCTTTCCTTACAGGAATTACTGGTAGATTGCTTTCTGAGTTTGCGTTTGCATTATGCTTTGCTGTTGGTATTTCAGCATTTGTGTCTCTTACTATAGTACCAATGTTATGTTCTAAGATTCTTGCTAAGGCAGATACTGAATCTACTGGAGTTAAGAAACGCTGGCATCTCTATGAACTACTAAAAGATTTCCTCGAGAAAAATTTAACAGCGATGGAGAATGCTTATGAGAAGAGTCTTGCAGCCTTACTTAATCATAAAACTAAGTTCATCACAATATTATTATTGGTTTGTATACCGAGTTCTATATATCTATTTATGACTTTGCCGACGGATTTTATACCTAATGAAGATAGAGGTAGTTTTTTGGTGGTATTTAAGAGTACTACAGGTAGCAATGTAGAGGTGATGGATAGACAGATTCGTAAGGTAGAGAATATTCTAGCCAAGATCCCAGAAGTAGCTACTACTATTTCTGTGGCTGCTTTTGGCAGGGATGCTCCGGGTAAGCCAACAGAAGGTATTGTGATTACTCGTTTAAAAGATTGGAAAGATAGAAGCCGTAAGGTAGGAGCTATAGTAGGTCCGCTTTATCCTCAATTCTTTGCTATGCCAGAGTTATTTACTCTGCCGATTCTACCTAAATCAGGCCCTGACAGTGGTTTTGGCGCACAACCGATACAGCTTGTGATTAAGAGTAATGATATGGACTTCTTAGTGAAAGCTTCTGCTTTAATTACAGCTAAATCTTTTACTTTACCTAGTATCATGTTTGCTCGTTCTAATTTGAAACTTGATAAACCAGAGTTGAGTGTTGAGATTGATCGTGATAAAGCTTTGAGTCTTGGAGTGTCGATGAGTGACATTTCTCGCTCAATAGAGCTTTTATTTACAGGAGTAGATGTTACTGAGTTTAATGATGCAGGCGAGAAGTACGAAGTTATAGTTAAGGTTCCTAGATCAGAGAAGGATGAAGCACGTAATATAGGCGAGTTTGCTATAAGAAATAATGTTGGTAATTTAATTCAGTTAAGTAATGTTATTAGAATTAAAGAAACTATAGGAGCCGAGGATCGTAATCATCATAATCGTAAGTCGGCTGTTACCATAGAAGCTTCTCCTAAAGCTGGGTTCACAGCAGCAAAAGGACTGGTTGAGCTTGAAGCTATGTCTCGAGAAGTGATTAAGTCTATGGCTAACGTGCCAGCTGATTTTGAGATAGATTATTTAGGTACTTCTAAGGAACTGAAAGATTCTAGTTCGGCATTATATTTCGGATTCTTGATAGCTTTGATTTTTGCGTTTTTATTTTTGGCAGGACAGTTTGAAAGCTTCACTTCTCCCATGATAATTATGCTAACTGTGCCACTCGCTTTATTTGGTGCGTTAGTAGGTCTTTATGTTTTCCAATTCTTCCCATGGTTTACTAAGTTTTTAGTAGGTATGCTTGGTCAGAATTATTTCTGGCTTCAGTATGTGATTCCGCAGTTTGAAAATATAAGTATCAATCTTTACTCACAGGTGGGGATGATAATGCTTATAGGTATGGCAACTAAGAACGGTATTTTATTAGTTGAGTTTATGAACCAGTTACGCGAACAAGGCGTGCCTCTCCTCGCTGCTGTTAAACAAGCTTCTAAATTGCGACTTAGACCAGTTTTGATGACAGCGATTTCTACTATTGTTGGTACTGTACCGATAGCCTTGGCTCTGGGTATTGGTACAGAATCTCGTCAAAGTCTGGGAGTTGTAATAATTTTCGGCATGGGTTTATCTACCTTGCTTACCTTGTATTTAATTCCTTGTATGTATGGGCTTGTGTTTAAGGATAAGAAGCAGGGCTAACCCTCAGAAGTCTTATGTGTTTTATTGTTGAATTAGTAATTTGCGACCTTGTGAGAATATGATCCAAAGCTAATTTCTATTGATATACCTAGATTTTAATATTAAATATATTTAAAGGTCGCAATTTGCGACCTTTAAATATATTTAATACTTCTGTCAATGAGGTTAACACCTGGTTTTCTGATTCTTCATCTTTTTGTGCTAAAAAGATAAATTAGTTTAGGAGGGGCTATGTCAGATTTAATACTAGATACCGAGCAAATTGCTACCAATATTTTTCTTTTAAGAGGCAACAGAGTTTTATTAGATTATGATTTGGCTTCTTTATACCACATTGAAACCAAGCGCTTAAATGAGGCTGTTAAGAGAAACAGAGAAAGATTCCCAGTTGATTTTATGTTCGAACTTACTAAAGAGGAGTTTAATTTTATTAAAAATACCCAACCAACTAAACACTGGAGAGAATATTCAAATTTTTTACCTAATGCTTTTACTGAACAAGGAGTTGCAATGCTGTCTAGTGTTTTGCGCTCTCAAAGAGCAGTGCAGGTTAATATAGCTATCATGCGAACCTTTGTGCAGATGAGAAGACTACTTGAATCGAATAAAGAATTATATGAGAAAATCCAGGATCTTGAGAAAAGAACAGAAGCAAAACTAAATGAACAAGATGTGATGATCAAAGAAATCTTTGATACTATCAAGTATTTAATTCGTGAAAACACTAAGCCAAAAGAACTAGTTGGCTTTCATCTACCCAAAGCTAATTAATCTCATAATTCCCCAAAAAACTTCTTCTATGTTCATCAATTATGCCGTGGGTTTGAATAGCTTCTAAGTGTTTTTTAGTGCCATAGCCAACATTAGTCTCCCAAAGATAGTTTTTGTGCTTAGTAGCTAAGTTACGCATGTACTTATCTCTGGCTGATTTGGCTAGGTTACTCGCTGCTGCTATTAGGGCGCTATGAGAGTCACCGCGAACGATAGCCTGTTGTCTAAGAACGATATTCCCCTGATTGATTTTAAGATCCAGGCTCTGTTGTTTAGGGTCAGAATTAAGTTCTACGAAACTAATATCATTAATATTTCTCTTGGATAATTTATCTTCAAGTAAATTAATAATATTAGCTATAGTCTTAGGACCGTCTACCAGTAATAAAATTTCTGAAGGGTATTGATGATAGAAATCAAAATATAACATTACTATATTAATGACATTTTCTGTCATAGATGACCAAATACATGGAACGATTCCTATCTCGTCGATTTGAGCGGCACTATGATAATCAGTGGAATAAAGTATGTGACTTTCAGGACTGAAGCTAGGAACGTTTAATAGTGCGTCACATAGCTTCTCCCGCTTGGCATGTAGAACTTTCTTGCTATCTTCAAGTAATAATAGAGAACTGAGATCCTCGATCTCTAGCAATTCTTCTTCTATGGAGCTTTCATTAATTACTGTTTCTGAATAATATAGATCGCGGTCAGAGTAGGACATAAACTCGCCACTGGTTAATTGTCTAGATCTGATGATATCTTCTAGTAATTCTTTCCCATGCAGATAGAAACTAGAGCAGGAGTATGCCCCAGTGCAGACTGGTCCAGCGACACAACCTCTACCGACTTCATCTAGACCGATAATTAAAATATCATCATTGTATTGAGAATGTATTTTGGAATCATGGTTAATGATTTTTTTGAAATTATTTATTTGTTCTTGAGAATAAAACTCGCGTCGTAGCTTTTTGACACTAGGACGAGCTTCTGAAAATAATTTTTTGCGTATTTTACGCTTTTTAGTTTTTGCTAACGCCATTAAGCTCCCTTGCCAGTTTTAATCTGGTACCAGAAAAAAAATCCATAAATAATTTTTTGAAATTTTGTGAACTTTCTTGACCGCACATTATGGTGCAGGATCTTAGTAAGCGCACATACTTTCTAAAAATATCAAACTCTTCCCCAGTCAATTCACTTTCTTTAACCGCGATACTTTCGCCTCTATAAGCGCGCAAATATCTATCACTCATACGAAATCGCTCCAAGCATTCTTTAAGATTAGAAGCTAAGGCTTTAGACTTAGAGGCAATCTCAGTTAGAATAGGCTCCAATTCACGATAAACACTTTCATCGTAATCCTGCAGAGTTAGATTTAGTTCATCTAAGTTAATTTTATTTCCCTTTATGTAATCACAAAATAACTTGTGTTAATCTAATAAATGGTAATCATGAAGATATCATACTTAGGCCCCGAAGGTTCGTATACACATATTGCTACTAAAAATATAGTGGCTTTGTCACAGGCTGAGTTAATACCTGTTAGCACCATTACTAATATGGTTCACGATTTATCTATCGGTTTAGTGGATAGAGCTATAGTGCCTGTGGAGAACTCTATTGCCGGAGGCGTGGCAGAGACTATAGAAGCTCTACAGCGCGTTGATAATGTTTATGTCATCAATGAATATGTTTTGCCTATCAATCATTGTTTGCTGGCAGCGAAGGGTTCAAACATTAAATCAAATCTATCGACAGTTACCAAGATCCGAGCTCACCATATGGCTTTAGGGCAGTGTATGGATTTCATTAGGAAGAATATTCCGCATGCTGAAATAGTACCGAGTTCTAGTAATAGTGCAGCAGCACGAGATCTTAAATTAAGACAGGATAAGGGTGAGGATGTAAGCAAGCATGTGGTTATAGCTAATGAACTTTGTGCTGAGACTTATGGTTTAGAAATCATACAGCGTTCAATTAATGATAGTGACATCAATGAGACTAGATTCTGGGTACTATCAAAGCAGCTTGGTGACTATAATACAAGTGCTAAGAATAAGAGTACAATATTGTTCCAGACTAAAGATGAACCCGGCAGTTTGCAAGTGATACTTAGATTGTTTGCTGTTAACAATGTTAATTTAAGTCGCATAGAATCTCGTCCAGCGAAGAAAAATATCGGTGAATATATGTTCTTAGTAGATTTTGATCTGCATAAGGAAGACCCACGCTATGAAACATTAATGCGCCAAGCACGCCAGCACTTTAGTTATTTCAAATGGTTAGGGTCATATTCACTACTCTCATAATTTATGTCAAAGTTTCGTTATACACTAGTTCAAATTTTTCTGGCTCTCGCTTTCCTTGTGATTATTGGTCGTTTGGCGCAGTTTCAAATCCTAGAGGGACACAAACACAGAGCTAGTATTAAAGAGAACCTTATGTCTAATCTCCCAGACGTTCCTAGAGGAGAGATTGTTGATCGCAACGAAAAAGTCTTAGCACTAGATCTTACTCGTTATACGCTGGAATATAATCCTGTTAAGTGTAATGAGAATCGATCTCAGTTAATTGCGAATTTACAAGAAATAGTTAATCTGAAAAGTCCTGAGCTCTTGTATCGTAAATCAAGTCAAACGCTTGCTCGTAATTTAAGCAAGGAACAAGCTAATAAGATCAGGAAGCTCAATTCCAAATTACTTTATGTGAGGAAAGTTAGAACCAGATTCTATCCCCAAGGTAAGCACGCTTCTCATATTATTGGTTATGTGGATACATACAGCAAAGCTCGTCAGGGAATGGAAGCTAAGTATGAGAAATCATTGCATGATGATCCTGAGCAGAAGCTTGAGCTAAGCATTGATTCGCGTGTGCAAGTTTTTGCTGAGAAAGCTTTAGAACAGAGGCTTAATGAAACTAATGCAAGCAGGGGAACCGTAATCGTTATGAGCGTTAAGACTGGTGAGATAGTGGCTTGGGCTATATCACCAAGTTTTGATCCTAATAAATATTATGATTATTCAATTGAAGCTATTAAGAATTGGTCATTAGTTGATGTTTATCAACCGGGATCTGTTTTCAAGATTATTACAGTATCCTCAGCTCTTGATTCCGAGACTATTGATGCGAGTTATCGATTTGTGGATCCAGGCTATTTAGAAGTAGATAAGCGGAGAATCAAGAATCATGATTATGTTGCTGGTAAAACAGGATCTGTGGAGTTAGGTCTACAACAGCTTTTTGAGAGATCTAGCAATCCTTTTGCGGCGCACTTAGCTGTGAAGATGGGACCAGAAACTTTCTATAAATATATTCGTAAGTTTGGATTTGCAAGTAAGACTGGTATAGAGCTGGATGGTGAGTCTAAAGGGATATTAGAGAAGTGGAATAAGTGGCGCAGATTAGACACGGCTACTACTGGTATTGGTCAAGGCTCTATCTCAGTGACACCATTACAATTATTAACTGCAGTAAACGTTATTGCTAATGGTGGTAATAGAGTGAGACCCACTCTATTAAAAATCCCGAAAGCTCAGTTGGATGAAGTTGAGACTCAGAGGATTATCAAAGAAGAGACTGCAAACTTAGTCAGGGACTTGCTTGCAGCTTCAATTGATACTAACCTCAAGACTAGGTTTACTATTTCTGGTAAAATCCCAGGACTAGCAGTAGCAGGTAAAACAGGAACAGCTCAGAGACTAAATGAAGGCGGAGGCTATTCTAATAGTCGTACTATTGCTTCATTCATTGGTTTCTATCCTGCACAGAGTCCGAAGTTTATAACTTTAGTCGTGATAGACGATCCTAAAGCTGATGGTGGTTGGGGTGATACTGTCGCTGGTCCAGTGTTTAATAAAGTAGCTGGCTATGTCAGAGACTTATACTTATAGTGTTGCAGTATTTAATGTAAAGACCTGACACAATTTCTCTGAAACTGTCTCATGGTTTGTTTTCCAGTCTTGATGTGCGTTTGCATTAGTATAGTTAGTTACTCCTAATAAAGCTGACCAGGGGATATTATGCTCTGAGGCTATTCTGGCGATACCATAGAGCTCCATATTCTCAACCAGTGGCAAATGATCTAAGGCGAATAGAGAAGAGTTGATAATCTTTTTGGATAATGCTTCAGATTTAGTTATTTCTAAACTCGATAAGCAGTTAGCATAGATCGCTGGCTTTTGATTGTTTATGGTTGAGCTTTCGTAAACCTCATATTCTTGTGGTAGATACCCTTTAGCTTCAACAGTTAAGTAGTTAAGCAATGCTACTGAAGAGACGCTCACTATATCCCCGATCTTTAGTTGCTGCGAGTAAGCGCCTGCTGTTCCGAGAAATATTATCCTAGAATAATTTGCGTCCTGCAATATCTTATTTAACTGCAAGGCTGCTTCTAGAAACCCAATCCCAAGAGTTCTAATAGCAATCTCTTCATTGAGCTTTGAGCGCTGAGCTTTGAGCGCTTTAACTTCTTCTTCCCAGGCAGAGCAGATTAGCAGCATGATTTAAATTGTACTGCTACAATCATAGTTAATGTCTAAAAAAGTACTATTGCTAGTTTGCTTATTTTTCTTAGGGATGAATCAATCACAAGCGAAGAAGCCGGTAACGGCTCAGAACGGCTTAACGGTTAAGGTGGATTATACTGGGAAACTTACAGATGGTAGGATTTTTGATTCTAATAAGGGTGCTGAGCCTTTGGTGTTTGTAGTGGGTGGTGGTAAGCTCCTGCCTAAATTTGAAGATGCTGTAAGAGGCATGAAGATTGGACAAGAGAAATCAATCACTATCAAGGCTAAAGAGGCTTATGGTGAATATGATAAAGAGAAAATTATTGAGGTCCCTACCAGTAAAGTGCCCCAGGATATTAAGGCAGGAGAGGCTATTAATTTAAGAATGCCTAATGGTAATGTACCGGCAAGGTTAATTGATAAAGGTGACGCAGTCAGCCACATAGATACCAATCATTTTTTAGCAGGAAAGGATTTGATTTTTGATATTAAGCTTGTTGATATCATGGAAAACCTATAATTTTCACCTATTCATATAATTTTTTACTTTTCCCTTCAATTTTGGACGGTTCCGCCGCTTCGCGGCGTTTGCGCTGCGCGCAGCTTAATATAGTAATTATTCAGCAGTCCGCAGGACTAAACGCGCCGAAGGCGCGTAACCACGACAAATAAAGGTAAGTAGCATGGTATGTCCTTAATCAAATCATAAGAATCTTGCTATTTAGAACTAGGTTAAATGACCGATATGAATAAGGGAGAGACAATTTTCAGTCACGCAAGAATTCAAGGAACGCTGTTAACTAGGGATGAGGGATAGATGGAATTAGGTCATGTTAGTAAGATGCTAGCTTATAGCTTTGTATCTGAACTAATTAAGAAGAAAAAAGTAAAAAAACGTAATGTATTGGATTCAGTAATTGGATCTCAATCTGTCGAACCTGAAGATGCTGTCGTTGACATGGCAGAGATGAGTTTTGGCGACCTGGAGAACTATTATAAGAGTGTTCTCTCTGTGATAGAAGAGACTCCAGAGATACGTGAGTCGCTGGTGAATTCTATTAAAAAAGTTACCGAGGATGGCAAGGACTTAAACAGTTTCTACCCATCTAAATTAGTGGCGAATGAAGAATCTTTACGTAAGGTTTTATTCTTGGGTAATCCAGATGGCTTGGATCTAGAGGATGATGCCAATTATTACGATTAAAAATATTGCTACACTATTAGTGTGGCTTCAGTCCTCAAAATAGCTCATTTATACCCCGATTTATTGAACCTTTATGGAGACAAAGGTAATGTTTTGACTTTGGCTAAGAGGTTAGAGTGGCGCGGGATAGAGTTTGTGTTTGATGAGATCAGCGTTGCTGAGCATGGTAAGAGATTCGCTGATTACCATTTATTTTTTATAGGTGGAGGACAAGATAGCGGGCAGACTATAGTTGCTAAGGATTTGTTGTTGCGTAAACAAGAACTGGGTGATGTTGTTGAAGCTGGAGCAACAGTACTTTCCATATGTGGAGGCTATCAGTTATTAGGAATAAGTTACGAGACTTCTGAAGCTGAGATTATCGATGGCTTGGGGATTTTAGATGTAGAGACCAAAGCACCAAGAATAATTAAGGGTAAAGCTCAAGATCGTTTGATAGGGAATGTTACAGCAGAGTTATTAATTGATTTAGAACCTAGAACTATAGTGGGTTTTGAAAATCATTCGGGGAGAACTTATATTAAAGCTAATAAGACTAGTCCTCTTGCTAAGATCGTTAACGGCTATGGTAATAATGGTGAAGATGGCTACGAAGGTGCAATTTATAAAAACCTCTTTGGTACTTATTTACATGGCAGCTTACTCCCTAAGAATCCGCATTTTGCTGATGAGTTATTACGCAGAGCTTTGATTTATAGTGGTTCTGGTATTGAATTAAAAAGCCTTGATGATAAGCTTGAACTAAGAGCCCATAAAGCGGCTATCGGATTAAAATAGTGCAAGCATATAGAGATAAGCAAGGTTTGATATTTAGCGAAAGGGATTATTGCCCTGATAATAGGGACTTGGAATTAATCAATTTGGGCTCAGAATCATTTCTCTATCATATAGAGCACGAAGATTTGGTTGTAAGTGTGCCAGGGGCTTTAAGTTTGGTTGATTTAGACAGAGATTTAGCGGAATTCTCCTTAGAGTCTAATATTAAAGCTCCGCAAGATTATTCTATTTCGAGAATTATAGCGGAAGATTGGGGACATAATTTAGCGAAGCAAGTCTTGGGGCTTAGTCTAAGACATGCTAGTGGTATGGAGAGCAAGACTGGTGGCAAAGTTATCAAGAATGTCTCTGGTTATGATCTAGCTAAAATTTATATTGGTAGTTGTAATAGTTTGGCTGTGATTAGTGGAGCGAATTTAAGATTAGAGAAACTGCCTACTCGTAAGGCTGTTATAGAACTGACTATAGGAGAGGACTTCAAGGATCAATATTATAATCAAGAGTTGATCAATTTCTTGCAGAAAATTAGCAGTAAAGATTTTGATGCAAGTTGTAATGTGGAAATATATTTCACGAGAGGCTTAATTGGTCTTCCTAAATTTAAGCTAGAGTTTTCAGGTTCTGCACAGCAAGTGCAACTAAGAGTGCAGAGGGCATTGCTAAGATTAGAAACATTTTTTAAGGTCAAGCTGACTGATGTGGATATTACTTTAGATGAGGTGTTTTATCAGTCTAGTGATAAGCGTTTGAGTCTAAGCTTAAAACAAGGTGACTATAATAAATCCTATCCTAGTGCTGCTTCAAGGCTTGAATTTCATCTCGCTCTGTCGGATATTTATGGATTTGCTAATTCCCTAGTAGATTTAATTGATAAAATGAACAATTACTCATTGCCAGAGGATTATAGATTAATTATTTATCCGAAGCAATCTAGGATTGATTTATATATAAATGATTCGAAGCTAGAATCATGGATTGATAGTTTTCGCAAGCTGAGGATACGTTATTTACTCTCAGACTATTTCGTGAATATTTATCCAGTAACTTACAGAACTAGATCCTTAGAGCGTAAGATGAACTTTAATCTTGAAAATTTTGAGCAGAAGGTTTTACTGGAATTGAAGCGAACTTATGATCCCGGGAATTTTTTGAATCCGGCTTTGCTAATTGAGGAGCTTGTTACGTGAATATTAGTGATATTACTAAAGCATGTATTCATTGTGGCATGTGTCTGCCAGCTTGCCCGACTTATCAGGTGAATGGTAATGAAGGAGACTCACCAAGAGGTAGGCTATATATTATTAATGATGCGATTAATGGATCTATAAATGATCAAAGCTTAGCAGAGTCGATTAATTACCTCGATAATTGTTTGGAGTGTTCTGCTTGTGAAACCGTTTGTCCGTCCGGCGTACAGTATATAAACATACTTGAGTACGCTCGTAATGGTTTGGGCTTAAATAATTATTCTAAAGGTCTATCAGGATTAATCCGTAAATTTTCTTTCACGTGGCTCTTGCCTAATAGATTTTTGTTAAGAGTCGTTAGAGCTTTGACGAATTTTATTACCATGTTAGTTCCTTTACATAAGTTTATTAGAATTATTCCTAAGTTTGAGTATAGCTATCATAGAATTAGGACTAATTATTATTACCGTTCTAAAGTTGAATTGAGTGGTGTTAATGATAGTGATAGAACACTTAGCTTATCTCTAGGTTGTGTTATGGATGCGGTTTATAACCATGTGCATTGGGATACGATTAAAGTACTGAATGAATTTGGTTATCATGTTTATATCCCTAACGCTAATTGTTGTGGTGCCCTGGCTTATCATAGTGGCGAAGCTGCTCTTGGGCTGAAGCAATTACAAGACACTGTTCGTAAACTTGTAGAATTACCTGAGAATAGTTTGTATTTATATCCACTAGTGATGAACTCTGCTGGCTGTGGGGCGTTTCTGAAAAATCACACCGATCTCAAGATCTTAGACTTAATAGAAGCCTTGCAGCAAGCACCGATTAATCCGATGAAACCAAGTTTCTTGAATCAATATTCCGCTAATGACTTGCTGCGACCGAAAATTACAGCCACCTATCATCCTGCTTGTCATCTGAATCACCAGCAGGGCTTGGCAAATGACTACATTGAACTTCTTCAGCAGATTCCCAATCTTGAATTAATGCCTCTCTATGAAGCGGATATGTGCTGTGGTTCAGCGGGATTCTATAATCTTATTAAATCTAAAATGGCAAATGAGATTGGTAAGCGCAAGGCTAGATTTATAAGTAATACTGGCGCAAAGCTTGTTCTTACTGCTAATCCTGGTTGCATGTCACAAATCCAGGCTCATTTGGGGGATGAGTATAAGGTTCTACATCCAGTAAGCTTGATTAGAGGGCACTTGGAGAACTTGTAAACTTGCTAGCTACCTTGGCTATATCTCCAGCACCTACGATAAACAAGTAGTCACAACCATTCAACTCTGCGTCTATGCTGGGCTTGAGCAGCTCAGCGATATTGGCATAATTACCCTGCACCGTGGTTTGTATATTAGATGCGGGTGCTAAGTAGCATACATTAGGTCTGTTAATTTCTTTAACCATGCGCTCAGAATTAACCCCATCTATATGCTTAGAGCGTGCTACATAGATATCAGCGATCAGACACAGATGTGGTTCCGGGAAAGTTTTAAATACTTCTACAAACTCATCCCATAATTGTTTAGTACGTTCTGGATGATGAGGTTGATAAACAAAAACAAGCTTCTTAGGATTCAATGATAATGCACCCTCTAAAACTGCTTTCACTTCTGTCGGATGATGAGCGTAGTCGTCATAGACTTTACAGCCATTGTAATTAGCATTAATTAGCTCAAACCTACGTTTGATTCCAGTGAAGTTTTCTAGAGCCTTAATCGATGTCTCTGATTTGACTCCAAGTGCCTCAGCAGCTTTAATACATGCAAGTGCATTCATTTTATTATGCTTACCCGGCATGCTCAGATTGATCTTATAGCCATCAAGTTCTTTGGCAGAGTAAGTTATAATCCGTTGACCATTAATTGTTGAACGCTGGGCATACTTAGCAAGTAAGGGATCATCTGTATTAATAACCTTTATGGGTGCTTTGTCCAAGAAAGCATAGAAACAATCTCTGATTTCATCAATGCCACCCGGATAGTTTTCCAAGTGATCTGGTTCTATGCAAGTGACCACCGCAAGATAAGGATCGGTGATAGTAAAACTTTTATCACTCTCATCTCCTTCTAATACAAAGTGTTTCCCAGTACCTGCCCTAGCGTTACTCTGATAATTAGCGAGTATACCTCCCACCGCGAAGCTTGGATCTAGAGCGGCTTCTACAAGTATATGTGCAAGCATTGCTGAGCAAGTGGTCTTACCATGAGTTCCAGATACTACAATTTGCTTGAAATCCTGCGATAGAAAATTAAGCATATCCCTGCGATGCCATACTGTTACGCCACGCTTTTTAAGCTCAGCATAGTCTGGGTCTGTTTCTGCGATAGCGGTACTACGTACTACCAGGTCTATATCGCTACTAAGAGGGTCGTTTTGCTTGTATGAAAGATCACTTTTGGAGATTTTAATCTCTGGGCTTTGCTTCTCAAGAATACGTATGAGAGCAGACATGCCTATGCCTTCAGCACCAAGGAAGCGGATATGATGATATTTCTTTAGAGTTTTAGCTAACATTCTTTGATTTAACCAACTCTTAATTGTAACTTATTACTGTATTTATGAAGAGGGTTGAGATATGGTGAAGATTAATACATTAACCGGAACTAGCGCGCAGGGTAGTTCTAGTCATTTTGATGATTTGGAGATGAGTTTGCGTGGTCGCATAATGAGAGGGGTTATTAACCCAAATATTAATTATCGGATTGATAGAGGAGGTCTATCTAGCCCACCAACGCCTCCACCACCAGCACCGACTATTGTTACTTATTTATGGGGCGCAGAAGAAGATAAGGATTCTACTTCTATAAATCAAGCCTTCCAAACCCAAACCAGTAAACTGCAGAAGGCTATTGATTTTTATAAAGAGAAAGAAAAAGCATTAAATGATTGGTTCTATAATTCTGGCGTTGTCAGAAATATGACCGATGCTGATGTGTTGAAAAATCGTTCAGATTATGACTTAGCTCAGAAGTCTGAAAAGTTTTATGAAGATGAAGAGACGTTTACATTAAGAGTTGCAGAGGCTATATCAAATACAAATCTTAGTCCAGATCTATCTACGAAATTTATTCAACTCTATGATCAGCTAGATAATTTAAGAGATAACTATGATAGAAATATGCAATTAGGCTTTAATGGAGATGCTTTTGGCTCTGATGGCTTTATTGCTAAGTTACAGTTAGATAAAGCTAAATTCTTGATAGAAGATGTCATTCTTAAAGGTGGCACCATGGAAGATTTTAATAGATTTTCTAAGACTTTTGATGATCAGATTGCCGCAGCTCAAAATTCTATGACTGCTAAGGCTGCTGGTAAACCAGAAGAAGCTGCTATGTGGGACTTTATGTCTGGCAAGATTAAGGATTTACGGACGGACTATCTTAACAGTCTGCTTGGAGCGTCCACTTCTCCTAATCCAGACTCAGCTAAGAATACTGCATCTGCTCAATTCTTTGATAATAATTATGCGGCATTGACAGGGCGTATTGAGAACTCGATGTTGACAGCTATAAATAATGGTTCTAGATTTACTGATTTGATTAATGTTAAAGCTGACCCTCAAGACGTGATGACCATTAGAGAAGAGTTTGATAGCGTTATGGGTAACTTATTGGATTATGCACAGAATAATAAATCCATAGAGCAAATCATGGCAGAAAAAGCCACTAAGGTTTTGGACTACGATAGAGATCATGACATCTCTGATAAAGAAGTCGCTGGTGCAGTAATGGATGCTATGAAAGCGGAGTTCGACTTTCAGAATTCACATTTATATAATGCTAATTTTGACTTGAATAATGATGGTGCGATAGATGCAACAGATCTAACCTATCTTGAGCAAACGGCATCCGAACATAATCATCTGTTTACTCTTATTAATAAAGCAATCACAGTCGTGGATTCTAATAGTGACGGAGCTGTTAGCATAGATGAAGCTCGCACAGCTTTCACTTCTTTTCAAGATGCATATGCTCACAAAGCTAATCCTAGTGCGGATCAATTGAAAATGGATCTTGATAGTAACGGTGCTATTAATATGGGCGACTTTGATTTGATATTAGATGTGTTGATGAGAAGATCAAGACTTGGGGCTAACATCAGTAATCTTGATTCAGCATCTACTGGTATAGTTGATACTTTACTGAAAAGTATTAGCAATAATGAGACCAATCTAGTTGACGCTGTTGATAGCATGAATACAGCGCTTGATGAATTCGATGCAGCAGCAGGAAACTTGGCTGCAAGAACACAATATGATACGGATTTTAGATATGCAAGATGGGCTGATGTGGTTGCCAATAATCGTCAAGCTACTGATGCATCATATGCAAGGGTTTTGGTCACAGCTCCTAACAGATTAAATGGACGTGAAACAGTATACGCTCAAAGAACAGCAGCTTTAGATACCGCTTATAATGCACTGCATGAAAGCATCATGGGTGAAAAAGATTATTGGCGTGATACTCGCTTAAAAGAGCTTGAGTATTCACAGCAAACCACAGCAGTTAGTTTGCTTGTCAGAGGAGCTAGTGACTCTGATCTAGCACGCATGGATAAGCTCTATGATTTCTTTGAAGAGATTGATACTGATAGAACCAATTATCGTTATGGTTATAATATTGACCTAAGTACTTATGTGCCAGGTGGCAGTACAGGAGACAACCCTGACCATATTAAAAATACAGCATTAGCGGACTTCTCTGCGCAAAGCTTTACACAGATTGCCAGATTAATACAGACGCAGAATACTAATATTAATAAACTAGATCCAGCGAAAACCGATATTTTTAACCAGGGGCTTAATACATTAATGAATTTGTATAATCAAGCTAAGCAGGTACTTGTTGTGCAAGTAAAGGGTATGGTCGTAGGCGATACTTCTGCGACGGCATTAAAAGCACAGTTTGACGCTTACCAAGCAGCACTAACAACTCTGCTTAGTACTGGTGTGTGGCAGGCTCCGCCTGTACAACGGCCACCGGGGCTACCACCAATCTATTAAGCTTGTAGAACTTTAATTCTAGCTGTCAATCTTGTCTTATAACGATTAGCAGCGTTGCTGTGAATAACTTTACGTTTAGTAGCTTTGTCGATTTTAGAAAACGCAGCAGGCAATTTAGCAAGAGCTTCTGTCGGGTTACCAGCTTCTATAGCAAGACGAACCGCTTTAATGGCCGAACGCATAGTTGATTTCATAGCGACATTTACAGCGCGGTTGCGTTCTGATGTCTTAACTCTTTTCTTAGCTGATTTAATATTAGGCATAGTGGGCTGAATTGTAACATATTAGCTGGTTAATATGTCAAGCATAGGTTAAAGTACTAAACCATAACGTAGTTGTTAGAGCTGTTCCCGTTGCCATTAGGTTGTGTCGGAGGTTGTGGGCTGCTTGGTTGTGGTCTAGATAGTGGAATACTAAAGTCATGACTACGCCCAGAACTTCGTGATAATTTTGCTGCTGTCGCTGTTGGCATGGCTGGTTTCGGACTTGTGCGAGGTGTAACTGGTGCGTAGCCTTGAAATTGTTGTTCCGGTGTGCGTGGATTATATTGTAGGCCTACTCCGTGTAATGAATTTGTCATAATATAATTATAATAGCATCTGTTTCAGCTCCTGTCAATACTTATTTGAAACTTTTTGGTAAAACTTCTCTAAATAATCTAAACTGAATTCATAAGATGCCCTCCAACCCCATATGTATTTTTGAGCCCTCCCAGTATGACCTTATTCGTGAGGCAGGTAGGCTTGCTGGAGAGGTCCTGCAACTGGCAGGCGACATGATTAAGCCGGGGGTCACACCGCTGGAGTTAGATGAGTTTGCTGAAGCTTGGATTCGCGAGCGAGGACATATACCTACTTTTAAGGGTTACTATGGTTTCCCTAATACACTCTGTATCTCTATTAACGAACAAATCGTCCATGGTATCCCTCACTCTAAACCAATCAACGACGGTGATGTAGTGAGCATAGATGTAGGTGTCACTATTAGAGAGAAGTTTAATAACGCGGATTTTGATTATGTTGGTGATAATGCATTCACCTTTCCTTGCGGTGAAGTGAACCCTAAGGTCAAGAAGCTTCTAGAACACACTAACGAAGGGCTTTGGGCTGGAGTGGATCAGATCAAAGCAGGCAATCATATAAGTGATATATCTCGTGCTGTAGAGAACGTCGCAAAAGCCAATCGCTACGGCAATGTCAAGGAGTTTGGCGGACATGGCGTTGGACCAAAATATCATTGTGAGCCTTTTATTCCTAATTTTGTTGAGTTTTTTAATGGTTATCAAGATACCGAGATCGCTGTAGGTATGGTGCTTGCAATAGAACCAATGTTTAATATAGGTAGTTCTAATATAGTGAAGCATAAGGATGGCTGGACTATCTCGACTGCCGACCGCAAACCTTCTGCGCATTTTGAGCATGAGATCTTAGTCACTGCTGATGGTATAGAGGTGATAACCGATGTACGCGGGACTAGAGGCTGGAAGCCGAGTTAAGTGCCGATTAGCAAGAATAGATCTATATATAGCTAGTGTGCTATTATGTCATTGAATTGGCTAAGCAAATTATAGAAATGGAAGGTGTCGTCGTTGAAACTGTTCAAGGCGCTAAGTTTATTGTTGAATTACAAAATGGTCATAAGGTTTTAGCGAATATTTCAGGTAAGATTCGTAAACACTACATTAAGATACTTCCAGGGGATAAGGTTAAGGTAGAATTGACCCCTTACGACCTCAGTGTTGGACGTATTACTTTTAGAGTTGGTAGTAAGAGAGCTGAAGTAATAGAAGAAGTCGACGACTCAGTTAAGTAAGTCTAGATTTAATGTGTTTAACAATGATTTAATGCCTTTTACGGCGAAGAAATCATTAATATTTAATTATACCTAGAACTAGCGTGATAAGATCGTCACTTCGTTAGACGGAATTGTGTGTTGCGTTGCGGTTTTAGAGGAAAGAAATGAAAGTTAGATCTTCGGTCAAAAAAATATGTAGTAAATGCAAGGTCATTAAAAGACATGGCCGAGTAATGGTGATTTGTGAGAATACAAAACACAAACAAAGGCAAGGATAATTTTATATATGGCAAGGATATCAGGTGTAGATTTACCAAATAAACGTATAGTCATAGCATTGACATACATATATGGTATTGGGCAGGCCACTTCTAAGAAGATTTTGGCTGAGGCTGGAATTGATGAGAATCTTAGGGCTCACGCTATTGGCGAGACAGAGTTAACTAAGATAAGAGACATTATCAAGCGTCTTAAAGTAGAGGGTGACCTCAGAAGAGACGTGGGAATGAGCGTTAAGAGATTGATAGAGATCAATTGTTACAGAGGCATCAGACATCGTCGTGGTCTGCCATGTCGCGGTCAAAGAACTAAGACTAACGCTAGAACTAGACGTGGTAAGAAACGTATCGCAGTCGCAGGTAAGAAGAAAGTTACTAAGAAGTAATAAATAAAGAGTAAAGAGACGGAGAACTTATGTCAGAAAAACCAGTAGCAGTAAAAACTAAGAAGAAAACTAAAAAGAGCGTCGTTAATGGCATCGCTCATATTAGCTCTACTTTTAATAACACGGTCGTCACTATAACTGATACAGCAGGTAATGCTATATCTGCAGGATCTGCGGGTGCGGCAGGATTTAAGGGTTCTAAGAAAAGTACACCGTTTGCAGCACAATTGGCCGCAGAGATAGCAGCTCGTAAAGCTATAGAGCGTGCAGGTTTACAGAAGGTAGAAGTTAGAGTTAGTGGTCCTGGAGCTGGTAGAGAAACTGCTACTAGAGCTTTGCAATTAGCAGGCTTACAGATAACTGCGATTGCTGACGTGACTCCATTGGCGCATAATGGATGTAGAGCACCTAAGCCACGTAGAGTCTAAGAGATTTCAAGTATAGAGTAAGTTTAATTATCGGGAGAACAAAGTATGAACATAGAACTAAAGATCGCAGTTGAAGAACATAATGATGAAGACGGAACTATAAGAGGCAAACTTACAATGCACCCTCTTTACAGAGGATTTGGCCATACTATCGGCAACACACTCAGAAGAATTTTACTTGGCAGACTTAAAGGTTCAGCAGTAACTCACGTGAGAATCGAAGGTGTAAACCACGAGTTCACTTCACTTGATGGTGTTTCTGAAGATACATTAAACATTATCCTTAACCTTAAGCAGTTAGTAGTTAAGACTTACACTGATGAGCCTAGAACTCTTACTCTTAAAGGTTCTGGTAGCGTTATCACTGCTGCTCAAATCGAGTGTCCAAGTGATGTAGAAGTTATCAATAAAGATTTAGAGATCGCTAATCTTTCTAACGGTAGCAAGCTTAATATGGAAATATTAGTTGGTACTGGTTACGGTTATGTACCATCTGAAGAACATGAGAAAGGTCAATCAGTAGATATGATCCCTGTAGATTCAGTGTTCATGCCTATTAAGAACGTTTCATATTCAGTAGAGCCTATCAGTTCTACAGGTGAGTCTGCTAAGTTCGATAAATTAATTCTAGACCTATGGTCAGATGGATCACTATCTATCAATGAAGCTGTTGGTCAAGCTGCAGCTCAGTTAGTAGAGTTAATGAACCCATTGATCAGTTACACTGGTCAAAAAGTTGGTGTAATCAAGACTGTAGACGAGACTGTTAAAGAAGAGAAATCTAATGAAAGCAGTATGTCTAATGTAAGTGTTGAAGAGTTAGAGCTTTCTGTTAGATCTTATAACTGTTTAAAGCGCGCTAACATCAATTCATTAGCTGACTTATTGCAACTTAGTGATATTGATCTAATGAACATTAAGAACTTTGGTAAGAAATCAGCAGAAGAGGTTCTTGATAAGTTAGAAGCTATGGGCTACTCACTTCGTGGCGGCGGTAACGCAGCTGAGAGATTTGCAGCTATGAATCATCAAGCAGCGTAAGTTTAATCAAGGTATAAATCAGGACAAATCATGAGACACAAAAGACAAAGAAATAGATTAAGTAGACCAGCGGATCAGCGTAAAGCTGTTCTCAGAGCGCTTGCTACTAGTTTACTTCGCGAGAAGCAAATAGACACTACTTTATCTAATGCTAGAGCGGTAGCACCTGAGATAGAGAGACTGATCAGACTTGCTTGCAGAGGTGATCTTCATGCTCAACGTCAGGCAGCAGCTTATATCTACGATAAAGAAGTTGTGAAAGATTTATTTACTAATACAGCTAAGCGTTATTCAGATCGTAAGTCAGGATTCACTCGTATCGTTAAGAACGGATTCAGACGTGGTGATAACAGTGCTAAAGCAATCCTTCAGTTAGTTTAATTATTGTTCTACTTCAGTTAGAGTTGTTAAGTGTTCTTTTAGTTGCAACGTTTCTGGGTGCTGCGGATCCTTAACGAGTATGGACTCGACTATGTTAAGAGCAGCATTAATGTTATTAAGTTCATGGCACTTTGCAGCAACGAGGTAATATATGTCGCTAGTACTGATTCCAGGAATTGCCTTCACCAAGTGAGCAATCAACTGTTGAGATAAATTACTTCTATCTTGAAATTCAAAATAGGTACATTCCTTTAGTATATCTTCCACAAAGATGAAGGGGTCAAGTATCCTGCTTGTAATTAGATCTACATGAGCTTGCATATCTATTAATCCTGCCATCAACTCTAATCTCGATATCGTCAGAGGGTCAAAACTTTTATCAATAGTTTTAATTTCTTTGCAGATAGTTGATGCAGAAGCATAGTCTTTTGCGTTTTCATATGCAACAGCGGTAGCCTCTAGTATAGAGATTCTTTCAATAGGAGATAAACAGCCTTGATTAGCTTTTAAGAGTTGATAATTAAGCTTGATTAACTCTCCTATAGCGTGATAGTCACTCTTGGAAGCATATACTACAGCACAACTTAAGGCTGCTAGTTGCTTGTATAAACTTTGACTTGCTTTAGCTTGTTTATAAGTCGTTTTAGTAAGGGTGTCATCAAGCGGTTCATGTTTTTTTATAGCGAGTTTCTGAATAAAGTTTTCTATTCTGGCAAATAAGCCCGTTTCACTCCTACTACAGCTTTCATCAAAAATTGTATGAGCAGTGTTTGAAAGTAAACCACCAACATAAAAAGATTCTCCTTCTATGATCCATATTTTTAGATTAGGATCAATAATAAAATCCAATCCAAAATATTGACTATTGAATTTCGTAGCTAAGAATTTACTTATTTCTTCGATTCTTTTAATTAGTTCTTCAAATCGTCCTGGCTTCAAGCCATTTTTACTTAAAAGACGTTCTAAATCATTTATTTGAAGAGTTCTTGCTCCTTGACATTTATTAATAGCTTGTTCCCAATTACCAACTCTTGCAGTTATTGAGAAGGTACCATTAGGACTGGCAATAGTCCTAATATTCCAATCTAGTCTTTTACCATGTTCATTAATAATAGGATAACTTGGTATCCTATGTTCTAGCAGTGCACCTCGGTTTGCATGAACGACAGCTTCTATACATTCCAGGGCATTGGTATTTGTATCTGAGACTTCACTTAAAATATGTACATCTTCACCCCCTCTTAGTCCTAAGGGCTTCACCACCAGATTTGTTGATGCTATTTTAGCCACAAATTTTTTGACTATAGATTGAATATTAGGGGTTTGATTACTTGATATCTCGACATATTCCGGGCTGTGTATACCCAAATGTTCTCTAGCAGCAGGATCTAGGCTTTGTAAATATTGTTTGAATCTACGTTTATTTTCAGCAGTAGCACCTTCGACTAATGGTGAACTTAGAGGAATACCTTGCTGGTAACAATGCCTACTAAAGTAGTCATTTTCTAGATTATCGACCATATCAATAAGAATTGGTCTAGGAAAATTGCCATAATAAACTTTGCCTTGAGCATCCAAGATTCCACCTCTAAGAGCGTAGAGTTGCGTTTCCCTTCCATTGGAATGAAATTCTAAAGAATCCTCTATAGCAGGATCTATATAAATATAGTTAACACTTGTTTGGTTTCTTTCTTTTAATCTTTGGGAGGCGGTGGCATGTAATAGAGAATCTTGTCTGAAGTGGATTAAGCTTGCAGCTAAGGTTGGCAAGTTTGCTTTATATAGTTTAGAAAAACTCTTTTCGTCCATAGGCAAGAACTCCATATTCTCAATAATTTTTTTGTTTGGACCAAGATCTCCATAAGGCATGAGAGTGAAAGAATTCTCAAGAGATCTTTTGAGTGCTGCATTTAGTAAATAAGGGCTGCGTAATTTAGTTTGAAGTTCGTTAAGTAAGTTTCTTTCGTGAATTGCTACTGGTCTAACTGGAATGGTTGGCTTAAATCTTGATACACTAGGAACTTGTATTTGATAAGGCCCTAGTATTGGTTCGTAGGTTTTTAGGTGGGGGCTAAAACTTTGCATAAGATTGGCATGGAGACTCTAAATAACACAAGATTATAGCACTATTATTTTTATCAAATTATTTGTTTTTGAGTGTATTTTTGCCAATAATTTAGTCTATTATATGCTCTGTGGTAACTATTGAAAAACCTTCAGCAAGTACTTTTGATGGATTGTATCAATTGATTAAGTTCTATGCTG
>CAYPGT010000003.1:56949-73733 GCA_964410425.1 uncultured Gammaproteobacteria bacterium | reverse complement strand
GACTCGAGGTCTCTCTTTGCTCACTTACGTTCACAAAGAGAGACAACTCTCGTCTGTTGCTCCGCTTGTTCAGATGTCGAATTGATTTCTAAGATAGATACTCAAGCTCTAAACCCTACGCCTAATTCCTTCTCCAAAATAGCCTTAAGCTTCTCAACATCTTGGTCTATCAGTTCACCGCTAAGAGTTTCTGTGTCAGATTGGAACTTAAGTCTAAAGGTAGAACTCTTCGGTTTAGTATCAGTAGCTTCCTTGTTAGACCTTCTGAATAAACTTACCAATTTAACCTCGCGCAGGTCTTTCGACAATTTCTTCTTCATCAAGTCTTGAATTACTTGCACATCGATATCATCAGAACTATCTACTGTTATATCCCTCTCTACTATTGGCGTACTAGCTATAGGCTTAAACTTAATCTCTTGCAACTTAGGACGATCAAGTTCCATCACATAGCTCTCATCAGGTAGATCCCACTCCTTAGTGATACTCGGATGCAGTTTGGCTATCAGACCGATGGTACGACCATCTTGCGAAACTAACGCAGAAATCCCTGGATGAACCAGGCTAGTACTAGAATTCTTAATTGAGCTGAATTTGGCTCTAGGATAGAGATTCTCAACTATAGATTTGAAATAGAAGAAATCCTCTGCCATAGTTTTAGGCTTAGCTTGAGTCCAATCGGGTTCTACCTTAACTAAAATAGCTGCAAGCTTAGATTCTTCTACAGCATCTTCTCTACTAGCTTTAGCTAAATCACCTTTGAAATAATAAGTCTTACCGACCTCAAATAATTTAATATCAATAGATTTATCATAAGCGTAATTTCTACTTGCAGCTTGAATCAAGCCAGGCAAGATCGATTTACGCAAGAGACGATGTTCACGAGAGAGGGGATGATCCATCTCGATATAACTAGCCTGCGCTGATTTACTTATAGTCAACTCGGAACTCAGCGGATCTAAAACAAGCAATGAATCTCCTATCAAGCTACTCAAACGCGCTTCAGAGAAGCCAGAAGCAATAAACGCCTCCATGATAGTTTCTTTAGTCTTAGCTTGCTCTTGAAGAGTCTTCTGCATAGCGACACTAGTCTGTGGGACTTGCATGGGTATATTATTAAAGCCATAAAGCCTACCTATCTCTTCTATTAAATCCGCTTCGCGACTGATATCTACTTGACGCCAACTAGGAACAGAGAACTCTAAAGTACCCTGCCCTTCCTTAATTAATTTAACGCCTAATCGTCCTAACAACTTAACACTAGTCTCGCGAGCTATCTCTATACCTAGTAAGCGCTTCACTTGTCCATCTCTCAGTGTGACGGTTTTCTCTGCGATGTCTTCAGATCCTGCCATAAGTATCTTACCAATCTTCAACTTAGAGCCTTCTTTAGTAGCAAGCTTCACCAATAATTCTAGTGCTCTAAGTAAAGCAAGCTTAGAGAATGACTTATCTACACCACGCTCAAACCTTCTCTTAGACTCCGATTCCACACCTGCTGCTCTAGCACTTTTACGCACACTGGCAGGATTAAATATAGCTACTTCTATAACTATATTCTTAGTCTGCTCACTAATAGATGAATCTAGTCCTCCCATCACTCCAGCGAGGGAGCTTGGTCCCTTAGCATCAGCTATCACTAAATTAGTGTCATTAAGCTCATAAGTTTTCTCTTCCAGTGTAGTTAGCTTCTCGCCAGATTTAGCTCTGCGCACTTCAAGGTAGCCACCATTAATCTTCTCTCTGTCGTAGAAGTGCATAGGTTGACCGAGTTCAAGCAAGACATAGTTACTAATATCTACTACATTATTGATAGACTTAGTACCCATAGCATTGATGCGTTCCTGCAGCCATGTTGGTGATTCTTTAATCTCAATACCTTCTATAGTGACTGTGTAGAACAATGAACAATCCTTTGTAGCGTTATCTACAATTCTTGGTTCTACACTGCCAACATTCGCATCATGCTCGATCTTAGCCTGTCCCAGATTGAGTTTCAGGTCCTTATCTAATAACGCTGATATCTCTCTTGCTTGCCCTAAAACCGATAATGCATCACCTCTATTGCTTCTCGCGCCTACTTCTAAAACATAATCTGGCTCTAGATTCAATACTTTAGAAATTGGCGTCCCTAATTTAAGTTCAGTGGCAAGTATATAAATGCCATCACCCTGTTTATCCTTAATCGATTTAACAACAGCTTCGCTTAATCCAAGCTCATCAGGCGAACAAAGCATGCCACAGCTCTCTACTCCTCTGATCTTAGATTTCTTGATTTGAAATGTAGAACCGTCATGTCTATTAATTACTGTTGCTCCAATAGTCGCGACTGGTACTTTCTGTCCCACTGCTATATTAGTAGCGCCGCAAACTATTTGTTGAATGTTTTCAGAAGCATCTGCGTTGTAACCAATACAAGTTTGCGTTACTTGTAATTTATCAGCATCAGGATGCTTTGCTATCTCTCTAATCTCACCCAGAACTATATCGTCACCGAGCTTAGTGCCCAGAGCAGTCGCCTCCTCCACCTCGAAGGCTCCCATGGTTAATTTCTCAACTAGATCTTCTAATTTGATATCACTTAAATCAATAAAATCCTTGAGCCAGTTGTAAGAGAGTTTCATACTAGTAAATAATAACGTAAATGCTAGATAGTAACATAATATTCATCAATATTATTAAGGGAATAATAGAACCATGGTCTTACTACAGCCTAACCAAGGTCCTCAATACAAATTATTACAAGACTGGACTCCTTATAACGAGTCAGTGATCTGGGATATTGCCAATAAATACTATAAGAATAAAGGCGTACAGGCTTTTAGCAGGAAGGCAGGTAATAAAGCTGTACCTCATAACATCAACACTAACTATCCTAATGCAAAAGCCTTCGCTGAATTAGTTAAAGCTAACCTGGTTAATTATCCGCAAGATTATCGTCTACAAATCCTTGAATGTGGTGCTGGCTCTGGCTACTTCTCAATGAATTTCTTAGATGCAGCTAGAGACATCGGTATTCTCAATCGTGTGAAATTATTAATTAGTGATTACACGACAGTAAACCTTAGAGAGATCAGAGAACTGAAGATGCTTGCAGGATTCACTCAGGGAGAAGATTACGAGTTCATAGAATTAGACGTGCTCAAACCCCAAGCAGCAAAAGATTTATCTGGCAATCCATTCTCCCTAGAAAATATTTCAGCCGTAATTTTGAATTATGTACTCGATGCTCTACCACTAACAGTTCTACGTAAAACTGTTAATGGTTATGATGAGCTAAATCTCAGGGTTCAAGAATCTCACACTAGCATTCATGATGCCATAAACAATCCGAACCTTATGACCAACCTTATTAAGGACGAGAAATGGCTTCCTTATCAAACTCAATCAGCAAATAGCCTTGAAGCAAAGTATTTCAATAGTTTTCAAACATTTTACCAAAGCGCTGATTCCAAACGTTATATTCCTTACCCCTACACCGCTATGTATGCATGTGAGCAATTGCTTGAATGCTTAGATGGTTATGGTTTCATTTTCAGTTGCGATATACCACCTCTAGTATCTTCTTACTGTCAGATTGTGGGTAATGCTCTGGCGCACGAGATTGACAATGAATTTTTAGCCAAGTATTTTTTTGGACAAAAAATCAACACCAAGGTACAAATCGATGACATGGTCTCACGACTAATCTTGACGAAGAACCCAGCTACCATACCTAGTATAGAAGCAAGTTTCACAGAGCATTACATCACCAACAATCTAGTGCATCGTTATATAGATCTACGCGAGGTTCTAATTAAATTTCAATATCCAGAATCTGCAGATGTTATGAAGCATGTTCTGCAAGAGTTTGAGAAGATCGCGAAAAACTCTCCTTATCCAGGAATCTACTGGGGGAATTATTACGGAATGCTTGGTGAAACAGCTCAGGCTATAGCAGCTTACCAAGAAGCGAATAAGCATGACTACGTTAAGAGCTATAATTTAGACCAAGTGATAGAGAACTTACAGAATAAATTAGCTCGAGAATCTAAATGACAGACTACTTCAAATATTTAGAAGCGATAGACCAAAGTGACACAGAGATGCGGGAGCTACTGGTCGATTGGGCTAATATTAACTCTCACTCTTACAATCTAACTGGTCTAGCCTCTATGCTAGAAGAGCTTAAAGCTCAATTTATTAAGCTCAATAAAAAATATCCCCATCTCAAGCTGGACATAAAAGAGCTTGAATTAGTTAAGCACTTAACCATTGATTCTAAAGCTAATGAAGTAGAACTGCCTCTGGGTAAGGCTCTTAGAATACGCAAGCTCAATGCTTCTGCTAAAGCTCATAAGGTCCTGCTGATGGGACATATGGATACTGTTTATCCAGTAGACTCTAGCTTTCAAGTTTGCACGCCTATAGACACTAATACTCTCAATGGTCCTGGCGTAGCTGATCTCAAAGGCGGTCTAGTAGTAATGCTTAAAGCTATTGAAAGCCTAGAATCCAGTCCTAATGCTGAGCATATTCAATGGGAAGTATTCATCAATCCTGACGAAGAGCTGGGATCACCAGGATCACAAGAGCTCTTCCCTGAACTTGCAGCTAACAATGATCTAGCTCTAATATACGAACCTAGTCTTAGTGACGGTTCTATCGCTTATCGCAGGAAGGGTACTGGAAACTTCACCCTAGTAGTGAGAGGCAAAGCAGCTCATGTGGGCAGAGAGTTTAAGGAAGGTGCAAGTGCCATAGTTGCAGCAGCAGAGTTTATAGCTGCAGCCAATAAACTTAACTCAGACTCAGTAATAATTAACTTCGGCAAGATTGATGGCGGTGGACCCTTAAACGTAGTCCCTGACCTAGCTATACTTGGAATCAATATTAGAGTAGAGCATAGCACTGATATCATCTGCATAGAGAAATCGTTTAATGAAATCATCGCCCATCTCAATGCAACAGAGCATATCGAAGCTAAGCTCTATGGTAGTCTCAACCGTAAACCTAAAATACCTAACAAAGAATTAGACGAACTCTATAACGCTATCGCAGAATGTGCTGCAGAACTAGGACAAAGCATACAGAAGAAATATACAGGTGGTTGCTGTGACGGTAATAATCTCTGGGAATTTGGATTGGTTAACATAGATACCATGGGTGTAAGAGGTGGTCAGATTCACTCTCCCAAAGAGTTTGTGTGTTTAGATTCACTCACAGAGAGAGCTAAATTAACTGCATTGTTCTTGATGAAATTAGCTGCCAAAGAAATTATTTGACATTACTTTATCAAATTAGCTAAAATAACACCCATGTCTATAACGACAGTGGAACCTCAAACAGCACCTGCTACTGCGCCTCCAGGAAGAGGTCGTGGGGGTGGAAATATTGGCTCTGGGTTTGATGCAGGAATAATTATCTCTTTGTGATTACGGACAAGGATGATGACATCAAAATATTGTCTGAAGGTTTACGTTCAGCAACATCCCAGAAAAGAATTATTAAAGTTGAAGATCCACGTAACTTGCTTAATTACATTGAATGTATAACAAAATCTCAACCTAAAGCTGCAAGAGTAGATGATATTGGTATTCTTAGTGCAAGAAGAGATGGTGATTTTTTCCTAGTACTAAATGAGCTGCCAAAAGTTTTCAAGAAGTTAGGCAAGTCAATACAACAAGTCTATCTTGCTGCTAAAGATGTTAATTTAAAAGGGCAAGAATTTTTTGCAGACGAACAGAGTATATATTTCATTAATCCTATTTTTGATCACATCTCTTGCCTTAAATTAGCCGCAAAAACAAACTTTGATATGTTAAACCTAAAAAGCATTCAAGCTGTCTTTAGAAAGTTTGCTAATGCTCTATGGACTGGCAAAAGAGAATTAATAGATAAACTCACTTGGGATAATGAGCCTTCGCCTCATGTAGATTTCTATCTTGACATGCTTGATTTGGGTGGTTCTCGTGCTGCAAGAAACATTCATGAACTTAAACACCCTGACCTTAGTAAGACTATTTATAAACCTACAGCTGAAGCTATCGAAGAGCATGGCATAGGAGCCTTTCATAACTTCAGAGGTCTTTTGATACCCAACAACACAGCTAGCTAATGTCTGAGAATAAAGTGAATAAAAATCACTTAGCTCCAGCTTTGTGTAAGTCTCGCTTCGCTTCGACATTGGGATCAAATATTTTCATACCTATGTTAGAACCATTAAAACTATCAGGCTTGATATTAGGAAGGCGCTTCCCACCTTCATATGGCACAAAGCATCTAAATGTTTCAAAACCATGCTTATCAGCAATCCTCATTCTATCAGCATTTAAGGTAGTAATATTAAAAGCTAATCCATATTTAGGATAGTCCATAATAGAAATTGAATACTGCTCTTCTGCTAAAGGTATTGGAACATAATTGCCTGAATTGGCTGGACTCTCTATATAAAGATCTGGATTAACTACTATCTGGGGCTTACCTTCATTCTCTGTGACGGTTTGCTCAACACGAAATTTACCTTTTTTCCCATCATTAGTTGTAAAAAGATAAGTAATGTCATTCTTAGAATTCTCAAACTTAGGATAAGGCTTTGCAACGTCATCATTTTCAACACGCTCAATTTTCACTGGGGCCGTCTCTTCCGCACCAATCGGAGCTGCTAGTCCCATTGCCAAAACTGCAGAACTTAATAACGGAAATACTGTTTTCATGAACCATATTCTAACACAAGATAATATTGTTATTTATAAGGAAAATATTAAGCAAAATTCCTCGCAGTATGTTATTTTATTTGGATGCTAAGTCTTGCTTCAATTCCAGCGATTAATCTTCCTAGCAATGGAAATCAAGCGATAACCCTTCAACAAGTTAAATTTAGCACTAAGGCAGACTTAGCGTCCGTCCCCAAAGCTTGTCTAAGCGAAACTGGTGCTCACTTAAGTCCACTTCACGCAGATACTGACTTATTAAAAGTTTGCCAGGAAACAGGTGCTGCTAAATTCAATTCTATAGGCAACCGATCAACCACTAAACTTCTACTTGTAGAGGATACACCAGAAGGAGCTAGAAGACTTACTATATTTAGTCCGTTTTCCAACATGTTGCCTGACTACCTCATTCCTTGTGCTTGGGCTACTATTAAGCCCTCTCAACTTTTAGAAGGTCTTAAAGCAGGTAGCTTACAAGTCCAAACAAAATTAAAAAAACTCTTGATTAACTTATCCACGATTGCAGACCAAATATTAATAAAAGCAAATGCAGTTCTCTCATAGTACTAGCCCTAGACTCAACTTCTCCGGCAGCTTTATAAACGCGCTATAGACCAAGGGTTAATCACATTAGCATAAGTTCTCTCTTGCTCATCAGCACCAGCATAGACTAAAGTCTTAGACTGTGTTTGCTTGGGGAATAATTTCTCAAAATATTTAAGTCCCAAGAAGTTACTTTCATGAACAGTAGACCCTGATTTAATTTCAACAGGAATCAAACTAGCTCCTCTGCTAAACACTAAATCGATCTCCTTTGCACTATCTTTATAGAAGAACAAATTAGGCTCAAGCCCTTTATTATACCTAGCCTTTACCGCTTCAATTACACACATGTTTTCAAAAAGCATACTGTAGAGAGGATGAGTTTCCACATGATCAATATTTTCCATTCCTAGAAGATAGGCGACCAGACCTACATCATGAAAATACAATTTCGGAGATTTCACTAATCGCTTTTTAATATTGGCATAATATGCCGGTAATAAATAAATTACATATGATGTTGCCAGTATATTTATCCAATCACGCACTGTATTTTCAGACATACCTAAATCTGCACTAATATTACTAAAATTCAATGGCTGACCGATTCTTACAGCACATAGACGCATGAATTTTCTAAATAATTCTAGATCATGTACTGCCTTCAGATCTCTTAAATCCCTCTCTAAATAAGTTTGAACATAATCACGGTAATAGTCAGTGGGATTAAGATCATCTTTATAAATCTTCGGGTAAAAGCCGTGATAAATAAAATCTTGCCAAGAATAGTTCTTTCTATCGTATAATTCTTCCAAGCTCAAAGGTAATAAAGTTACGACTCCAGTACGACCAGCTAAAGACTGACTAATATTATTCAACAAACCAAAATGTTGACTACCAGAAAGCACAAACAGATTATTCTGCTTTTTCTTATCCACTAATACTTGTAAATAAGAGAGCAGTTCCGGCACTCTCTGAACTTCATCAATAATTGCTCCATTTTCATATTTAGACAAAAATCCATTAGGATCATTTATCGCAAATTCTCTTTCATCTGGCTTCTCAAGATTGACGTAAGACTTACCGTTAAATATCTCCTGAATTAAAGTTGTTTTACCCGATTGCCTTGGCCCCGTAATAGTAACAATTGGATACTTTTGAGCAAGATATCGTATTTTATCTTCCGCTTTTCTCCTGATCATAGGCTAATTATACCCGTTTTCATGCAAATCCGCAAAATTTCTGCGGATTTGCATGATCTGGACAAGCAGTTCTCTTTTTAGCTAAAGGACTATTCCAGGACTTAAGTTCTCTGGCAACCTTACTACAGCACTCTCCATCGAAGATACAGGATAAGCACAGTAGTCAGCAGCGTAATAAGCACTAGGTCTATGATTGCCACTGCAACCTACTCCACCAAACGGGGCAGCGCTACTAGCTCCGGTGATTTGATTATTCCAATTCACGAGACCAGCACGTATTCTCTGATAGAAATCTTCGTATAATTTCTCATCATCACTAATCAAACCAGATGACAAACCATACTCTGTATCATTAGCTTTAGCGATAGCTGCATTCCAATCCTTTACTCTATATACTTTCAGCAGAGGTCCAAAGTTTTCTTCGTCTACAATTTCCACATCTGTACAGTCTATTATTCCTGGACTTACATATGCACCGCCGAGGGACTTCATCTCAAGTAGAGGTTTAGCTCCCTTACTTATAAGTGAGCTCTGCGCTGCCAATAAATTCTTAGCTTGAGTTTCACTAATAACTGGACCCATAAAATTACTAGCATCCACAGGATCACCAATCTTAATCCCTGAGCTTGTTTCAACCAACAAGTCTAGAACCTTTTGAGTTACAGCATTATCGATCATAATCAATCGACGCGCACAGGTGCATCTCTGCCCTGCAGTAATAAACGCTGATTGAATAATCAAATAGACTGTTGCTTTAATATCCTGAACTTCATGAACCACTAATGGATTATTACCGCCCATTTCTAAAGCAAGGATCTTACCTGGATGCCCCGCATAATTCTGATGAAGGATAGTACCTGTACGTGAACTACCAGTAAAAAATATTCCATCTATTCCTGAATGATTAGAAAGTATCTTACCTGTCTCTACCTTACCTTGCACCATATTCATCACTCCAGCTGGCAAACTCGCTTGTTGCCAGAGTTTCATCACAAGCTCACTTACATAAGGAGTAAGTTCACTAGGCTTAAACACTAGAGTATTACCAGCAAGTAGGGCTGGAATAATATGTCCATGTGGAGTATGCACTGGAAAATTATAAGGACCAAATACTGCTATCACTCCATGAGGCTTGTGACGCACTATACTGTCTGGCTTATCGCCATTACGAACTAAATTAGAATCTTGCGAGCGTTCACCATTCACCACGAAACCGGTTCTATCATGATAGGCTTCCACAGAAATCTTTAGTTTACTGATAGGACTAGTGATCTCAATAGCACACTCCCAGATAGCTTTACCTGTATCCTTACATAGAGCTTGAGCAAGCTCATCTTTATGTTCCTTAACCAATTCAACGAAATCTTCTAAGTAACTTAGTCTCTCTGCCACACTTAATCTAGACCAAGCAGGAAAGGCTTGACGAGCAGAGTTCACAGCTGCATTAATCTCAATCTCGGTAGCCTGCTTACCGGTCCAAATAGTTTCAGCATTAGCTGGATTAATAGAAGAGAATTTTTCTCCCACCCCATCAATCCATTTATTATTTATAAAATGAGTCATAGCTTTACAAACCTTACAGAGTCTCCATTAGATACATTTAGTAAATCAATAATACTTTGTGGAATAACAATATTATCCTTGTTTATTTTTGCACCGGTCACCGTTACCTTAAAATCAGTCCTCATATTACTGACCAGAACTTGAGTATCTTGCAGCTCACCAGCTTGAACTGGTTTCACCAAGGAATCTTTTACAGCTTTAATGTCTTGTACCTTAGAAGATACTCGCGGACCAGCATCAAATATATCTACATGCCCATCTCTCTTAAAACCTTGCTCTTCAAGATACTTCAGTGCAGAAGCTGTGTCCCTATGCACCTTACCAATACTTTCTCTAACCTGCTCAGGCAGTAGCGGAATATAAATAGGAAACTTAGGCATCAACTCTGCAATAAACCCCTTATCCTTAGCACTTAAGTAATCAGCCTTGTCAAACTCCATATCAAAGAAATGCCTAATAGTTCCCTCCCAAAATGGAGATTTACCGTCATCATTAATATAACCACGCATCTCTGCAATCACTCTATCAGTGAATCTTTTAGGGAAATTAGCTATAAACAAAAAACGCGCCAAACTTAGATACTTACCATAGCCTGAAGCTCTAAACTCAGGCGAAACAAATAATGAACTGACTATAGTAGGTCCGTCATGCTCTTTACAAACTTCTAGAAACTCTACTTCTTTATCCACTCCTAGTGCAGGAGAAAATTTCCGGTTCTTCTTAATCTCATAAGAATAAGAAGGTTCATAGCCACCAACTCTAGCTCTAATCGCAGCTACACCGATAATCTTATGATCGTACTCCAAAACAAATCTGTAAGCTTCAGCACCAACAGTAGTAGGTTCTATCTTAAGACTGTTAATAGACTCTTGTATTTTATTTGCCAATAATTTTTTATCAGCAGGTAAGCTAGTCATGCCCGGACCAGTTTGCTTGGCTAAGTCATAAAGTGCATCTAAATCTTCGTTAGTGACTGTTCTAATTAAAAAGTTCTTTATCTTCTCTGGCTGCATGATGATTAATGGTTGCTATTAAATTATAAGCTGGGAAAAGCAATTCTTGTTTATAATCCTTGCTTTTATCAAAGTTTGTGTATGCAATTAACACCTTATCGTATTTATTGCGTATATCAAGGTGATCATTAAGTAGTTTAGCGACTAGCTCTGACTGTCCTAGCCTAGGGAATAATTTCTCCTCTTCTTCAGTAAAATGTTCATCCAAAATTTGCTTAACATAGTCTAGTAAATTCTTAGAGCTTTCTAATAACTGCTCATCATTTCGAATGTTTTTCAATTGACTAAGTTCTTGTAAAAATATTTCTAGCTTCTTATAAAGCTCTTGGTGCTCTGTTTTTAGCTTAGCAATCAGTAAATTCATGTAATAATGTAATTATAACTGGTGCTTGCATGGATTATTATGAAGTTAATTTTGATGGACTAGTCGGTCCTACTCATTTGTTTTCAGGATTGAGTTATGGCAACGTAGCTTCTGAGATCAATCGAGGTCTAGAATCCAATCCTAAAGCTGCTGCCCTTCAAGGCTTAGAAAAGATGAAGTTCGTTTATGACCTGGGACTCAAACAAGCAGTACTACCACCTCAATTAAGACCGCAACTGGAGATATTGAGAGTTAGAGGGTTTCAAGGCAAGAGTCATGAAATTCTTCACTCTGCTTATAATAATGATCCAGAATTATTTAAGGCAGTATGCAGTAGCTCTAGTATGTGGACAGCTAATGCGGCTACTATATCACCAAGCTTAGATACAGAAGATCATAAATTACATATAACTCCTGCTAATTTGAGTACTAAATTTCATCGCTCACTTGAAGCTCATGCTACCAGTAAAATTCTCAGACAAATACTGCCAGCAGCCTCTCACCACGCACCTTTAGTCTCAATGCTAAGTGATGAAGGTGCTGCTAATCACATTCGTTTTGCAGTAGAGCATGGTAAACCAGGCTTAGAATTATTTGCCTATGGTTATTCCTTTGACGAGAATGGTATTAAACCTAATATTTATCCAGCAAGGCAAGCCAAGGAAGCCTGCGAGGATATCATCAGTTTACATAAACTAGAGACTAATAATTATGTACTCGCTCAGCAAAACCCAGAAGCCATAGATGCAGGCGTATTTCATAATGACGTCATCAGTACTGGCAATCTTAATTTATTTCTTTATCATGAGAAAGCCTTCCTCAACACAGAGGCAACAGTCACAGAACTCAAGAGCAAGTTCAAAGCCTTATCAGGAAAGGATTTGATACTGGCAGAAGTGAAAGAAGATTCTATCAGCCTTGAAGATGCTGTAGAAACTTATTTATTTAACTCACAAATAGTCAGCCTTCAAGATGCTTCCATGATGCTGATAGCACCAATAGAATGCAAGGAAGATATGCGAGTAAGAACTTTTATCGAGAAACTAATTAAAGACCCGAAGATTCCAATTAATCAAGTTCATTACTTCAATCTGCGCGAGAGTATGCGTAATGGTGGTGGTCCAGCCTGTCTGCGCTTACGTATAGTTATGAGTGAAGCTGAAATAAAACAATGTCACCAGAAGATATTCTTAACTAATAAACTATATAGCCAGCTATACTCATGGATAGAAAAACATTACAGAGACAAGCTTGTAGCTGAAGATGTCATTAAGCCTGGATTCTACGAAGAAGTACTAGCAGCTTTCAAAGAGCTAGAGGGGATATTGGAATTGAAGTTGGTTTAAGTGACTTTTTCTTTCTGCTTAACCTTAAACTTAAATTCATCACCAACAAAATCAACAGAAACAGTTGAATTATTAGGTAACTTACCAGCTAAAATCAAATTAGCAAGCTCGTTTTCTATACGTTTCTGTATAACTCTCTTCACTGGGCGAGCACCGAAGCTAGGATCGTAGCCGATGATGCCAAGCTGCTCTAAAGCATAGTCCGTGAAATTAAGTTCCACACGTCTCTCTGCTAGACGCTCTTTTAAGTTCTTCAATTGAATTTCTACAATCTGCTTCATTAAACCAAGCTGCAACGGAGAGAAAATTATAATGTCATCTATTCTGTTCAAGAACTCTGGTCTAAAGTGTTCCTTCATCATAGTCAGAATCTCTTCTTTCATCTGTTCCTTACGACTCTCTTCACTCAAGGCTTCTGAACCCTCATCAGCATTAGCACCAAAACCTTCGTTCAATTGCTTCTCTATAATATATTGACTAGCAAAATTAGAAGTCATAATAATTATAGTGTTCTTGAAGTCTACCTTCTTACCACGACCATCTGTCAGATGACCGTCATCAAGGATTTGCAGGAGAATATTAGAAACATCAGGATGAGCTTTCTCGAACTCGTCCATCAATACAATAGAATACGGCTTACGTCTAACAGCCTCGGTGAGCTGCCCGCCTTCTTCATAACCAACATAGCCCGGAGGCGCACCTATCAATCTAGCAACGCTATGCTCTTCTTGATATTCAGACATATCGATACGCACCATCGCATTCTCATCATCAAACAAAGCTTCAGCCAAAGCCTTAGCAAGCTCAGTCTTACCCACACCAGTAGGACCTAAGAACATAAACGAACCTATTGGTCTATTAGGATTAGAGAGACCTGCTCTAGACCTCTTCACTGCTTCCGCTACAGCTTTCACTGCATCATCTTGTCCTATAACACGCTTATGCAGTTCAGTTTCCAGGTCAAGTAGCTTCTCAGATTCTTCTGCAAGCAGCTTAGTGACAGGGATACCAGTCCACTTAGATACTATCTCTGCGATCTCAGCTTCATCGATCTCTTCTTTCAGGAGTGATTTAGTCTTAGACTTAGATTTCCCGTCAGAAAACTCTTCAGCCAATTTAAGTTGTTTCTCTAATTCAAGCAAAGTACCAAACTTCAATTCAGCAGCACGCTGCAGGTCTGCTTTACGCTCAGCATCTTCTATCTGAGTTTTAGTTTCTTCTATCTTCTGCTTAATTTCTTTCACGCCTACAATGGCACCTTTCTCAGCTTGCCATTGACTACGCAACGTATCAGCTTCATTAGTTAAGCCCTTAAGTTCTTTCTCTATCTTCTCTAAGCGTTCTTTACTGTCTATATTCTCTGATTCAGCTTTAAGAGCTTCTCTTTCAATCTTAAGCTGCATTATTTTACGGTCTAAGACATCTAGCTCTTGCGGCGCAGAATCTATCTCCACACGTACTTTCGCCGTAGCTTCATCTATCAAATCAATAGCCTTATCAGGAAGAAATCTGTCACTAATATATCTATGTGAAAGCTTCGCTGCTGCAACTATGGCATTGTCCTTGATTCTTACACCATGATATGCTTCGTACTTCTCCTTCAAACCGCGAAGTATAGAGATAGTCTCATCAACACTAGGTTCATCCACTATCACCATTTGGAAGCGTCTTTCCAGAGCAGAATCCTTCTCTATATAGTTTCTATATTCATCAAGAGTAGTAGCACCAATACAATGCAGCTCACCACGAGCGAGAGCAGGCTTGAGTAAGTTACCAGCGTCCATGGAACCCTCTGTAGCACCAGCTCCTACTACCATATGCAACTCATCAATAAACAGAATTATTTGCCCCTCAGCTTCTTGTACTTCCTTAAGGACAGCCTTGAGTCTTTCTTCAAACTCACCCCTAAACTTAGCTCCAGCTATTAAAGCCCCCATGTCCAGTTCTATAACTTTCTTGTCCTTGAGTCCTTCTGGGACATCTCTATTAATGATACGTTGCGCCAAACCTTCTGCAATAGCAGTCTTACCTACACCTGGTGGTCCAACAAGCACTGGATTATTCTTGCGACGACGAGAAAGCACTTGAATAACACGACGTATTTCATCGTCTCTACCAATCACAGGATCAAACTTACCTGCTGCAGCTATCTCTGTTAAATCCTTACCAAATTTCTTCAATGCATCCAAAGTCGCTTCTGGATTATCGTTGGTGACTCTCTGCCCTTTACGAACTTCAGCGATAGCCTTCTTCACCAAGTCACGACTTAAACCAAAATTGCCAAGTATGTTTGGCAACATGCCTTTATCATCAAAAGCCGCAAGTAATAAATGTTCCAAGGATACAAAATCATCTTTCATTGAAGTTGCAATCTTAATAGCGTTGTTTAAAAAAGTCTGCGTGTTAGCAGAGATAGCAAGCTGATCACCAGCCACCATCATCGGACTAGCTTTAGGCTTAGATTTAAGGTAGTCTCTCAAAGCATCACTTAGTTTATGAATATCTACCTTGAGTAGTTCTAGTATCTTGTAAAAATGAGAGTTCTCTATATCTTCTAGCAAACACACTGACGCCATAATATGTTCTGGTTCTATAGCAGCATGATCAAGACTCTTGAGTAATTCCTTAGAGTCAAGAATTGCGGTTTGGGTATTTTTAGTGAATTTATTGAAATCCATATTTTTATTGATTGTAACAAGAAGAGATCATAAGCTTATTAATCCCTATGGCTATATTATTGGTGTTATTCCCTATCCACAATAGTTAGACTATTATCTCAATTTACCCGGGAGGTAAAATACATATTAGGTAAATTGAGCTTGTAAATAAACAAGATTTTCTAGCTACTTTTCGCGGAACATGTATTACGCCCGAAGGGCAGGTCATCTGACCATTACTAATCATTACCTTGAATAAAGAAGCGGAAGCGAGTAAAGTCAAGTGCTTCTCGACAGTAACCAGGAATAGAAGAAACTTACAACAACACAAACACAAGTCCCCCATGTAACCCCAAGCAAAGGGAAACTATAATGAGAAACCCAAGCATAAAGGATCAAAGTAGTGGAGCCTAATGGCACTGTCTTAAAGAAACCAAACAGAGCTTCTTGATTGTAATAGTAGTGAATAATTGCAATAGATGCAAGAAAAGCAGCAGGAAACATCGCTATGACTCCACCCCAGAAAGCTCCCATAGTTTGCCCAAAGTAAACTGTAGTCGCCACCATCAATCCAGCAAAGATAGCGCGACCAATTTGCTGAGCTGGTTTGTACTTGAGCGGTTTCTCTTCCTTATACTTATGACTACCACGAGCCATAATCCAGTGAGATAGCCATGCTAAGACCACAAAAATCAACAACGATAAAATAAAATTATCGAATTGATAAATGGCAAATGGCAAGCTCATTACAAACCAGATGGCGGATGAAATCAATGAAGTCACAACTATAATAAATATTTTTTGTTTTTTAGTTGGTGAAGATTTGAAAACTAAAATATTAATCCATTTGGCGATATAAATATATGCGGCAATAAATATAAGTGAAATACCAATGGGAGCTGGAACCAAGGGAAGAAGCTTCTGAAAGTCACTCTGACTAAGAATCATTCCTAGAAAGGAAAAATTAACTATGATAGTTGATGGTAAACACAGAATTATCCCTGCAAGCGACTTAGGAACTTTCTCTGCAACAAAGGATTGTAATGCTACTACAGCACCACCAATAAAAAACGAACAGATTAATTGAAGGGAAAACAAGCTCATACTGTATAATATACCCATGTCTAAAAAAATATTAGTCGTGTTAGCAGGTTGTGGTGCTAAAGACGGTTCAGAGATTCGCGAATCGGTATTAGTACTACTCGCCATAGATAAAGCAGGTGCTCTCTATCAATGTGCAGCTCCTAACAAAAATCAACATCATGCTCTTAATTTTCTCACCGATGAAGAGATGCCAGAGTCTCGTAATATACTCGTAGAGTCTGCACGTATTGCTCGTGGCAGGATAGAAGATCTAGCTAAGGTATCTATGAAAGATTACGATGCTCTTGTACTTCCTGGTGG
>CAYPGT010000003.1:55181-56849 GCA_964410425.1 uncultured Gammaproteobacteria bacterium | reverse complement strand
GGAGTTAAGTCTAAGTCCTGCTTAACAACAGAGTTTGTGCGCGATGATAAGAATCTAATAGCCTCTAGCCCCGCTTATATGCATGGTTCTTCTCGTATCTCTGAACTAGAGCAAGGTATATCGCAATGCGTGAATGCTGTGATAGAGATGTGTCATCAGAAGGCTGGGGTCTAGTTTACTATAATTTATCGATGGACCTTGGGTCGACGCCAAAATCCAATAAAGCTTGAATTGCTTGAACAAACTTTACAGGGTTCTTTTTATCAGCCATTTGGGAGAATTGGTATTTGCATGAGCCTGATATTTCTTCAATAATTACATCAAACTCAGATTCAAGTTGTCTTTTAAGTCCAGCGTATCTTGCATCAGCTGCGCTTCTTGAACCTGAAGTACCATTAGGGTTGGAAGAAAATGCATCCCCGTCGATCGTGTGTAGACCTCTAACATTTCTAATTCTCTTTGCGATATGCTTAGCTGTTTCATTTGAAGAAGCAATTAATAGAGGTCGATTCAAAGAAGACGCTACTTCTCTTAATAATTCTCTCATATCTCGTTCATTTAACTGTTTAGCTGTCCAAAGTGGAATATTATTGCCTTTCAGTGGTGAGTGTGCATCACTTAGTAGAAGAGCACCTTTTTTAATTTCTACATGTACATCGTTATATCCGATACGATTCACGCCAAGATCTATTGGAGTATGATCGAAATTATTTGAGTCCAAGGGTTTTAGAGTCCTTACAATTCTGTTTGCCAATTGGTAAGTATGGGTCTTCACGGATCATTATCTTACCCCTCGCCAAAGCGAAAAGTCAAGACCTTTTATGAAGAAGCGTTAGAAAATTATAGAATCTAGTGTTTTCAAGGATAATTAGGCAAAATTCACCTAGTAAAAGTTATATATAGAAAACTTTTCCGAAAATGTTGTAAGTTTTCTATATACAGAAAGTTTATGTCGGGTCACAGTAAATGGTCACAAATTAAACGCCAAAAAGCTATCACAGATGGCAAGCGTGGGGCTGTGTTCACTAAGCTTGCTAAGGCTATCACAGTTGCTGTCAAGACTGGAGGTGGACCTAATCCTGATTATAATTTTAAGCTCAAAACTGCCATTGATAAAGCTAAAGAAGCATTAGTACCCAAAGCAAATATTGAAAGAGCCATCGACAAAGGCTCTGGTAAAGATGAAGCTGATCTGAAAGAGAATATTTACGAAGGTTACTTACCTGGTGGTGTAGCCGTAATGATCTTCACTGCTACTGATAATGTAAACAGAACTTACGGAGACCTTCGAACTATGTTTAGTAAAGCTGATGGAGCCATCGGCACCAGTGGTAGCGTTGCATATCTCTTTGAGAAGAAGGGTGTAATGAAACTGCGTAAGCCGGAAATTTTCAACACCAATCTAGAAGAAAAGATCCTTGAACTTGCGATGGAGAGTGGTTTTGACGATATGAATCTAGAAGATGAGATTTATTTGTTTTGCAAGGCTGAAGATATAGAAGGTAACTCTAAAACATTAGAGGATAAGATAGCTCAGAATAAAATATTATTAGAAGTTATTTCTTCAGATAGTGAGTTTATACCTTTAACTACAGTTGAGATAAGTAATGAAGATGAGAGCAACCACATCCTGAAAACTCTAGAAGCGTTTGAAGATCATGATGATGT
>CAYPGT010000003.1:4873-55081 GCA_964410425.1 uncultured Gammaproteobacteria bacterium | reverse complement strand
ATGAGAGCAACCACATCCTGAAAACTCTAGAAGCGTTTGAAGATCATGATGATGTCATTAATGTAGTGAGTAATTTTGAGGTAAGTTGAGGAGATATTTTAGACATCATAGTACGAGATCACGCTAGAATCTTAAAACTCTTATGTGATATACTTTCGACATGCATCCAGTTAAAGTTATTGTTGACAAATTCTCTATATTAGGTGCACCGAATTCTAGAGATGAATTAGTGACAGCTGCAAGACTGGCATGTCCAGAATTAACAAGTAAGTTACAAGATCACGAAGTAATCACCCTGTTTAATATAGCTATTCCGAAGGGTGAAAGGTGGCGAGATAAATTTACAGAACAGTTAGGCAAAAACTTACAAGGAAAGTTAAAAGAAAAGTTAAAAGGGGTTGATATATCATTTGTAGATAGTGACCATATGAGGTCTCAATTAAATGAGCTGTCAAGAAGAGGCGGCGCCACTTCATTTGTTATCGTCACCCATGACAGACATGTTCACGCGATTGATGGGCTTAATCCTGATAGCAAAGCGGCAGTATTAGTTAATAATAGATTGGAGAGTTCTGTTGATGGAGGACTGCCTAAGCCTCTCGTAATAAAGAGTCAGGAGCTGAAAAAAAGAATTCACTCAGCTCAATTGAGTGCGGAGATCAATCAGCATGCAGACAAATTGTGGGAACGGTACGATTCTAGCGTTAACTCTTTAATTCGGGAAGGATTAATGGTACAAAGCGGAACGGGAAGTGTACGTTTCACTACTGAAGAAGCTCTTGTCGGCTGGATTAATAATGCAGTTAAGCTTCTGCAAGCTGCGTAGTAAACCTTGCTTGAATATAAGCTTCTAACATCTCTTTAAACTCATTACTAATCCCATCACCCTTAAGAGTCCTATGCAGCTTACCTTCTATAAATACTGGTGCTGAAGGTTCTTCATTATCACCCGGCAAACTTATTCCAATATCCGCATACTTAGATTCACCAGGTCCGTTTACTATGCAACCCATCACAGCTATCTTAAGTTTCTCTACACCGGGATACACATGCTTCCAAGTGGGCATCTGCTCTGAAATATAACTATTAATCTCTTCTGCTAGCTGCTGAAAGTAAGTACTGGACGTACGTCCGCAACCTGGACAGCTAGTAATGCTTGGCTTAAAATAGTTCAACTCAAGCGCTTGTAATAATTCTTGGCATGCCCTTACTTCTAAAGCCCTATCACTAAGCTCACCAGGGCTAGCAGATGGGGTAAGTGACATACGAATAGTATCCCCAATACCTTCTTGTAAAAGTATCCCCATCGCAGCTGCACTAGAGATCATACCTTGTATCGGAGTGCCAGCTTCCGTTAAACCTAAATGTAGAGGGAAATCACAGGACTTAGCAACCAAACGATAAACATTAATTAGATCCTGCACCTCTGACATCTTAACGCTGATTACGATACGATCAGCTTCTAATCCAGCTTTCATAGCCAAGTCAGCAGAACGAAGAGCGCTTTCTTTCATTGCGAGGTACATTACTTCTTTAAAGCTCAGTGGAATCTGCTGGGCTGCATTGCGCTCCATAAACTCTGTAAACAAGTCTTGGTCAAGAGAGCCCCAGTTCACGCCAATGCGCACTGCTTTATTATTAGCCTTAGCAATCTGAATGATAGTCTCAAAATTATAATCATGCTTATCGCCGTAGCCAACATTACCAGGATTAATTCTGTACTTCGCTAAGGTCTCTGCGCATTTCGGATATTTAGCCAGAAGCAGATGACCATTATAATGAAAATCACCAACTAAGGGTACCTCTAAACCTTCAGCCTTAAGCTTAGCTGCGATCTCAGGTATAGCCCTAGCGCCAGCTTCATCCTTAACCGTAAGCCTTACCATTGAAGATCCGGCTAGATATAATTTCCTAACCTGCTCCGCTGATTTATTGACATCATCAGTAGCAGTATTAGTCATCGACTGTACGACGATAGGATGCTCTGAACCAATCCATAGCTGGTCTGTAATCTGTACTTGTTTGGTTTGGCGGCGACTGGCCATGGAGGGTATATTAGCATATAATAAAGTAATGCTCGACTATCTCTACAAGCTTATAAGGAACATCCCAGAGAAGGATTTATTACTAACAGTATTTGCTATTTTTTGCATAGGCTTATTAGCTTTATCGAGCGCGGCAAGCGGTGCGTTTCTTACCAAACAACTAATATTTTTCCTGGTGGCAGTATTGTTGGTTGCTCTTTCATATCGCCTATTTGATCTAAGTTTTTTTCAGAACTATGCTACCGTGATTTATTTTCTCAACATTGGCTTGTTAATCATACTTAAAATTGCAGGGACTTCAGTACTAGGTTCACAACGCTGGCTTAAACTTGGACCTCTGAGTATTCAGCCCAGTGAGATAGCGAAGATATGCTTGATAATTTATTTGGCTGCATGGTTAGCCAAACATCCTATTCGTAATTACTGGGATATATTGAAAACTCTTTTTATTGTAGCTGTACCAGCAATGCTAGTTCTCATACAACCAGACCTAGGAACAACATTAGTTTATATTGCAATATGCTTTGGCATGTTGTTTTGGGCTGGTGCTAGGTTAATCGAGCTTTTTATTCTCATATCACCCTTAATTACAGCGATTCTAAGCTCAGTTGGATTTAAATTATTTGCATATCATCATGGCAATATTAACTTTGCTATCACTGTGCCGTTTTTAATTTTCATTACAGCACTATTTTTTATTACCGTGATCTACTACCAAGCTTGGAGATCTCCTGCAGCTAGTTCTGCGATCTTTGGACTTTTAACTTGCAATTTATTAGTTATGACTTTTAAGTCTATAGCTTGGGGATTACTCAAAGAATATCAACAAAAAAGGCTAACTATATTTCTAGATCCTTACGTAGATCCTTTGGGTGCAGGCTATCATATCATTCAAAGTCTTTATGCCATTGGCAGTGGTGGTTTGTTTGGGCAAGGATTAATGAGCGGCGATCTAACTCAAGGAAACTTCGTACCAGAGCAACATACAGACTTTATTTTCTCTACGATTGGTGAAGAATTTGGCTTCATAGGTTCAGCGCTAGTTTTAATTCTATATGGAATACTCTGTACTAAAATTATTCACAGAGCCAAGATTGCAGATGATAGATTCAAATCATTAATGGCAATAGGTACGTTTTCCATGCTGTTTTTCCACATCTTCGTTAATATAGGAATGAACCTTAGCGTCATGCCTATTACAGGTGTACCTCTACCCTTCTTCAGTTATGGAGGCAGTTCATTAGTAGTAGATTTATTCCTGGTATCACTAGTGGTTAAAGCTTCCCAAAGTTCTAAAAGTTATAATAGTTACAAATATTCTTAGGTCAACGTTATTGTCTCTCCATCAAGAGCCACATGTGCGTTTAGCTTCAATTGCTCTTCGATCTTAGATCTCAGAATATCGGAGGCGTGCGGTTCACCATGAGTCAGTATAACCTTCCTAGGCTTAGCTTTTGCTGACTTAAGCCAATTAATTAACTCCGCCTGATCTGCATGTGCAGAAAATATCTCTATTTTAATAACATCAGCTTCAATAGGATGATAATAACCATGAAACTTCAATGAACGCTCTCCTTGTTCTAGAGCAGCTCCTCTGGTTCCTGGCGCTTGAAATCCTACAAGTAAAATTTTATTCTTAGCATCACCTGCAAATGCTTGTAGGTGATGTAAGATTCTTCCCCCTGTGAGCATACCACTAGCAGAAATAATCACCATCGGTCCTGACTGTTTATTGAGAGCAATTGATTCTTCTGGACTGTTTACGAAATGAGCTATAGAGAAAGCCCTTTCTGTCTCCCTTTGATCTAATTTATGTTCTTCATGAAAGTTCTTATAAAGTTCGGTCACATCCTTAGACATCGGGCTATTAACATATATGGGCATTCTTAATTCAGGGTACTTTTCTAATAGCCTATAAATACAAAGTAGGATCGATTGCGCACGCCCTACCGCAAATGATGGTATGAGCAAGACCGCTTTATTTCTTTGAATATCTTCAAAAATCGGTTTAAGTATATCCACAGGGTCTGTATTATCGTGCAACCGATCACCATAGGTAGATTCCATAACTATGTAATCCGCTGCCTGAGGGGCTGCCGGGGGGAACATGAGTGCATCATTAGCACGACCCAAATCACCAGAGAATAGTACAGACGTAGCATCTGCTTCCACTCTTACACTAGACGCTCCAAGTATATGACCAGCATAACTAAACTTAATTGAAAAATTACCTAGCTTCAACTCTTCATTAATTCTAATAGTCCTAAATAAAGGTATCGATCTTTTAACATCACTTGTGGTGTACAAAGGTAAGGCTGGATCATGTTTGGAAAACTTCTTTTTATTTGCATACTCAGCGCTTTCTTCTTGAATACAGGCACTATCTTCTAAAAGTATCTCAGAGAGAGCTTTTGTCCCACTAGTACAGTATATATGACCAGAGAATCCTTCCTTAACAATCTTAGGTATATAACCACTATGATCTAAATGTGCATGAGTCAGAATTATTGCAGATATCGACTTAGGATTAACAGGTAAGCCTTTCCAATTTCGTAATCTTAAGTCCTTTAATCCTTGGAACAGTCCACAGTCCACAAGAATCCTAACACCATCACTACTTTCTATTAAATACTTAGATCCAGTAACAGTGCCAGCAGCTCCTAGAAAAGTGATCTGCAATTTAGAGTATCTCCTTACTCACAAATAATTCAGGCTCAGTACTTATACCTGATAGATATACTCCCCAGTGCAAATGTGGTCCAGTAGAGATCCCTGTATGACCAACTTCACCAATCTTCTCACCTTGTTTAACTTCTTGACCTTCCTTCACGTCAATTTTACTTAAGTGCATATAGATAGAAGTCACACTCTGACCATGATCTAGAATAATAGTGTTACCATGAACCACAAAACCATCCTTCTCATAACCAGTAAGCAATACCTTACCATCTGCTGGTGCATAAACAGGCGCACCCATATCAGCAGCAAAATCTAGACCCTTATGATAACTATCTACCGGTCCACCATTATATGAACGCTTCACTCCAAAAGGACTTGAACGCAATGCTTTAGAAGGATATATAAACTTACCTTTCCAAAGTTTATTTGGAGTCTCTATATGTAAATTATGACCTACGTAGTTAAGCTCCTTCTCAGTAGGATTGAGATCAGCTTTATCTGGATCCAGAATAATCTTAGATACTCCTTTACCATTATCAGTAACATCAACGGGTATCTTTTCCTCCCAACCATCAGCCTTAGCCAGAATCGAATACTTGCCTGGCTTAGTCATATTTTCAACAGGAATCAGTGCTCTATAGGTTTTAGGATTAGTCGTCATCTCATAACTTGGAAACTCTCTTGAATTAAACCAAATACGAGGATGCTTAGTAGCGTTTTTAATCACAGCTTGAAAAAACTCACCCTGCTTAATTTTCACACGGTCAAGACTAAGACTAGTTACTACCTTGGTCTCACACACACTAGGCTCCACGGCAGAACAAGGTGAGAACATGAGAACTGGAATCAAAACCAAAGATAGCAATCTAAACAAACAAATATTAACCATATATTTTAATTATACACTACATAGTTTCGTCATCCCGAGGAGTCCACGCAGTGGACGACGTCGGGATCCAGTCATAAATATTATGCATTCGACTAGATTGCTACGCCCCTACGGGGCTCGCAATGACGCCCATCACTACTCTTTCACTTCTTTACTTTCTTCTTCCACTTCAGGTTTTTTAATGCCCATTTTCTCTGCATACCAAGCTTCATAAATTTTCTTAGCAACAGGAGCAGCAACACTTCCACCGTGACCAGCACCCTCAGCAAACACTGCTACTACTATCTCAGGATCATCCGCAGGTGCATAGGAAGCAAACCAACCATGCGTAGTATGTGAATAACCTTTAACTTCAGCAGAACCAGTCTTACCTGCAACCTTAAACTCTGTAAATTTAGATGCTTGTCCTGTCCCCGAATCTATACAAGTCTCCAAACCCTTACGCACAATATCATAAGTCCCCTGAGAGAAGCCCTTGATAGGAATCAATTTCTCCTTCTCTGGATTTTTAATTAAATGTAACTGTGGTGAATAACCTTTGTTAGCTATTCCTGAAATAATCTTAGCTGCCTGTATAGGAGTGAGCATCAAGAAACTCTGTCCAATAGCAAGATGTAAAGTATTACCAGGGAACCAAGGTTCTTTGACATATTTTTTCTTCCACTCAGGATCAGGCACGACACCAGCAGATTCACCAAACAATTCAACACCAGTCTTAGAGCCAGCTCCAAACTTGCGCCCCGTATTAGCAATCCATTCTGGTTGCATGCGTTTAGCTATCTGATAAAAGAAAGTATTGCGTGACCAAGCTAAAGCTTCAACGATATTCATCGAGTCTTCTTTATTAGTCCAATCACCAAACTTAAAGCCACCGAAATAAACACCACCACTAACTCTCAATACCTCATCTTCTGTGGCAACACCATGCTCCAAAGCAGCCAAAGATGTAAGAGGCTTCCAAATACTTCCTGGTGGATACGAAGAAATGGCTCTATTAACAAATACTTTTCGGGCTATTAAATCATTGTAAACCCCTGGTGCAACAGGTTTAGTAAAAATATTGGGATCAAAGCTTGGCGTACTGACCAAAGCATAGATCTCTCCATTTTTAGGATTAAGAACAATTGCTGCTCCTGACATATCTTTAAGAGCTTCATATGCTACTTTTTGCAAGTTGATATCTATCGTTAAATGAATATCATTACCTTTAATTGCGTCTTTGATAACTTTTTTACTATTAGATCCTTCTTTCAGACCACGACCGTAACGATCTACTGAAACTCGAGACTCACCTTTAGTCCCCTGCAAGATTTCATCATAAACCTTCTCCAATCCTTCCTTACCCACGATATCACCCAAACCCAATCCACGAGTACGTCCTTCTTTCAGTTCATCATTATTCGCCTGCCCCACGAATCCAAGTACATGCGCTGCAACTTCATTGTGAGGATAGTATCTTGTAGCCTGCTTCTCAACAGCAATCCCTGGTAAAGATTCTTGATTTTCAAAAATCTTAATCGCAGATTCAATAGAAACATCATTATCCAAAGTTATCGGCAATGGAGTAGTAGGATCCATATCCTCAAAGAGTTTCAGCAACTCTTCATTAGAAGTAGGTATAAAGTGTGATAGGGTTCTAGCAACTAATACCTTGTCCTTATGCTTCCTTAAAACAGCAGGGAAAACAATTACGCTTAGTGATTGTTTACTTGTAGCAAGTATTTCACCATGGCGGTCGTACATGATGCCTCTAGGTGCTCTGGTAATAGCTGTTCTAGTAGTATTATTCTTGGCTAAAGTTTTATACTTGCCATATTCTATAATTTGCAATTGAAATAATCTTAGACCTAAAAATCCGAGTAAAACGAAGGTAAAATAGTAGAGTATATTGCTTTTATTTAGCATATTACGAAATACAGTATACTATAAGCATCAACTCAACAAGTATCGACGCCACTTACTAATCCCCAAATGATCAAAATTAGCAACTTATCGAAATCATATAACTCCAATAAAATATTGGACAAGATTAGTCTTGAGGTTCGCAAAGGGGAAGTTCTAGCCTTAATAGGTTTCTCAGGTTGCGGTAAAAGTACACTTCTTAAAATTGTTGCTGGTCTTGAGCCTGCAGATTCTGGAGAAATAAAATTAGGTTCGGAGAAGGTTGGTATGGCATTTCAGTATTCTGCTTTGTTTGATTCTATGAACATAGCGGATAATATTAGCTTTCCCTTAAGAGTTGGTAAGGATATCAAAGTAGCGCTACCGGAGTTTGAGATATCCAGGATAATTTCAGAAAGACTCAGCCTCGTAGGATTACCAGGCATTGAAGAAAAATTTCCTAGTGAACTCTCAGGTGGTATGAGAAAGAGAATTAGTTTTGCTAGAGCTATTGTTAATGATCCAGAGATTATTCTTTATGACGAACCCACTGCTGGACTAGATCCTGTGGCAAGTACTATTATTGAAGATTTGATTACTACATTACAAAACCGAACTAAAGCTGCAAGTATCTTAGTGACACACCAAGCTTCCACTATCAAACGTGCTTGTAATAGAGTAGCTATGCTTTACGATACTAAGATAGTATGGGAAGGTAGTCCTGAAGAACTATTCGACATAAAGAATAACAACCCATACGCAACACAATTTAGAGAAGGTTCTGTTAAAGGTCCAATGCTGGTCGCTACTTGAGCACTCTACCACCAAATATATTCAATCCAGCTTCTACTACTTCATCAAGCTTAGTTCTGGTAGCTCTGTTAACAGACTCAATTTCCGCATCTCTAGAACTAATTAAATCTTCATCATTTTTCTCAAAAACTTTAGCCGAACCAGGAACCAAATCATCTAGTGGATTAGTTTGTTTAAGAGATATATTCTTAGGGGCTTGAACGACTATATCATCAGTTGCTTTGCCTGGGACTCACCGTTGGCATTTCACTAAGCATCACTACTTCTATATTTAATGACTTAAGATCCTTACCTGATGATTTTTGAATAGCGGATATCAACTCATCTGCTCTAGATTCTAATTTAGACTTAAGAAACTTAAACTTATCAGGCATTTTCATCAAAGCAACACCATCGTTAATCTCTATCAACTGTGCCTGGCTGCTTATAAGCATTCCCTTAGAACCAGGGGAAAGGTAATCAAGGAAATCATTAGAGGTTTCGCTGAATGCTGAGCGCTCAACGCTCAACGGTTTATCATCCCTGCTTATATTTTCTTCTTCAATAACCAGTGGTCGCACATGAACTATCCTTTCTGGCTTAGAAAAAACTGGAGTTGCCTGTTGAGCATTGAGCATTGAGCCACTCTCTAATTTCTCTATACGAGACAACAAATCTTTTACCACCAAAATATCAGCTCTATATGCAATTTTAATCAGCCAAGCTTTGAGTATGTTTTTATTCTGAGTACTTTGTTTCAAGCGAACTTCAAGCTCAGAGAGTGAGTCTATGATTTGCACCAATTCATAATTCTCAATATTGTTTTCCTGGCACAAACTGACTAGATCTTGAAATTTAGCATCAGAGGTCTTACTAGAAAGTTTCTCTAATAGAGTTAATAAATGATCAGCGAGTTCTTTAACAATACTGATAGGTTCTTTACCACGAATAACCAGCTCATCTAATTTATTACAAAGACCTTCCACATTTCTCACTAGAATATTTCTAGACATCTCATTTAATTCATCACTAGGTACAGCACCCAGTATCTCCAGAACTTTGTTCTCATCAATAGATGAACTCTCATCAGAAAACACACTAAGCTGGTCAAGCAAGCTTAAAGCATCACGCATTGCTCCATCTGAATGTTCAGCAATCAATTGCAAGGCTGCTTCATCAATCTTGATACCTTCCTGCTGCGCAACGTAGTTAAGACGCGCTAAAGAATCATTGATAGAGATAGGCTTGAACTTCAATTGCTGACAGCGACTGGCAATAGTCTTAGGCACCTTATCTACTTCAGTAGTAGCTAGTATAAAGATTACATTAGCTGGAGGTTCTTCAATAGTTTTCAATAAAGCATTGAAAGCATCCTTACTAAGCATATGCACTTCATCTATGATGTAGATTCTATACTTACCAGCAACACTTGCTAAATTAACTCTCTCTATTAATTGGCGCGCATCTTCTACACCCCCATGAGATGCAGCATCCATTTCTGTTACATCTATGCTGGAAGAGTTAGTAATACTCACACAACTATCACAAACACCACAAGGATTAGAACTTGGTGACTTGCCATCTACTGCATTAGTACAATTAAGCGACTTGGCTATAATTCTTGCAGTACTGGTCTTACCAGAGCCCCGCGGACCAGTTAAGAGATAAGCATGGACTATCTTATTATTCTGAATAGCATTGATCAGTGTCTCTTTAACTGAATCTTGTCCCAAAACATCAGCTAGTTTCTGGGGGCGGTATCTTAAAAATAAGGGTTGGTAACTCACTAAAAACCTATTTTAGCCCCCCGCATAATAATATGCTTGATAGAGTTCTTAAGAAGAGGCTGAACACAAATATTTTCTGGAATTATGTTACCTTCAATGTTTCTTCAGCCTTGATTTAAATTAAAATATTTCACGTATCTGATCTATACGTATAGCTCAGATATTTCAGAATAATAAACTCAAGCTAAAAAATAATATTGCTTGGGCCAATATTCTCTTGTCAATAAATGCAAATAACAGCTGAAATACCAAATATTAGCCAGCCAATCTCGTCATCGAGAGAAAGATTTACGTATGACGATATAGGAAACAAAATCTTAACTGAAAATAAAACCGAAGTAAAAAACATTAACGAAAAAAATTCCAACTCAAAATTTTGGGACAAGGCTCGCAACATTGCAGAAATTGTTTGCTCACGAGAATCAATTTTTAGATCAGCTTTAGATTTAACAGGTTGGGAAATTCCCATGGTACTTGCAGCTTTGACACGCAATGTATACAGTACCGCAGAAGCAGTCTATCAGGCAGTTTACTCACTATCTGCCATGATAACCATCCCCTATATTACAAAATGTTTCGGAAAGTTTTTTGGTAGATCAATATTAAACGCAGATGAGATTAAAGATATTGATCATTACATGCTCTTTCAAATGAAAGATTTAGACAATCATGAAACTCTTATAAAAGGAATTGAGAGGATCAAGGAAGAAGAACCTGAAGACAATGGATTTATAGCAACACTATATAAAGATAGTAAAAGTAAAGAAGCACATTACCTAAACAAAGCTAGAGCTATTAAAAACTTCGCGGATGGTTTCACAATTACTGAGGGGAAATTAGAGCGCATTAAAAAACTTAAAAAAGCCACAATTCAGGGTGGGAGCTTGATTGAGGGTGTCATATGGGGATCTCAGTTCCTAACCAATCGACTATTCAGGAAGCATGTTTTAGGTCAGGATAGTTTTACTGGAACCATAAATTATCAAACTAAAGCTGACGCTAAAAAAACCGGCGATGCTAGTAAACTACAATGGTGGCAAATTGCAGGCAATATGATAGCAATGATCTCAAGTCCTACTATTAATTATTTCCTACTAAATAAATTAGAGGACAAAGAAGCTGTGAAACAATCTCCATGGCTACAAATGATTAAGAGTCAGTGGGATATGACTCATGGAGTATTTCCTAAACTTGGATTAATGGTTTCATTTGTTTTAGTACCAAATGTAATTGGCATGCTATTCTCCTCACAGGGTAGGAATGAGTTCTTTGAGAATTTATTAACAACGCTCACGGTGAATATGAGCTGGTGGTTTGGGCACCATCTTACCAACGGTACACTTGCCCAACAAAACGATGCTAAATTAGCGAAGAAATATGGCATAGAGAGAGGTATTCTAGTAGAGCCTCAGGACGTTAATCGACTTATAGCAGAGCCAGCTAAGATACAGCAAGTGCTTCATAGAGTGCGTCATGATCCTAAGTTAGAAAAAGAAGCTAGAGATATGCACGCCAAGGTTCTATATCAAGGATTTACATTACACTCATTACTAATTTTTGGAATGAAGATGTTAATCAATCAAATGACCAAATGGCGTGTAGGCAACGAACTCAAGAAAAGTTAGATAGCAGCATCGAAACCAACATCTAAATGATCTCTATCTGCGTAGAGTACATCCAGAATCTGGGTTCTATAAGCACTAAGTTCACTTAGTGATCTAGGTCTAGATGAACGAATACTGATATCCGCTTTAATTTCTCCTGAGTTAAATTCATCAGAAGATTTACCCATAATAATAATTCTATCTGCAAGCATTAAAGCTTCATCGATACTATGTGTAACAAAGACAATCGTAGTCTTCAATTCAGACCATATTTCTATTATAAGCTTCTGCATATTAGAACGAGATTGATCATCAAGCGCTCCAAAAGGCTCATCCAATAATAAGAGCTGTGGCTTCACGACAAAAGCACGAGCAATAGCCACTCTCTGCTTCATTCCACCAGATAGCTGAAAAATACGATCCTTAGCATGATCAATCAATCCCACCATCTTAAGATACTTAGACGCTTGCGCGAATCTTTCTTCTTTATCCTTGATCTGATACTTTAGTCCAAAAGCAACGTTCTCGATAACATTGAGCCAAGGAAATAATGCATATTCTTGAAAAATCAAAGTTCTATTAATATCAGGTCTAGTGATCTTCTTACCTGCCATCAAAATCTCTCCAGAACTAGTTTTCACAAAGCCTGCAATTAAACCTAATAATGAACTCTTGCCACAACCACTAGGTCCAAGTAAGCAAGTAAACTCTCCATCTCTAATCTCAAGATTAATATCCTTGAGTATGTAATCACCCTTATGCCTAGCACCCTGATAAATTAAAGAAGCATTTTGGATTAATAACGTCATCAGTTCACCTCTAAGCCCCAAAGCTTATTTACTCGTTTCTCAATTCCTCTAAAGAACACATTGTCACTCAAGTATCCCAGTACAGCAATAATCAGAATCATAGACAAAACCTGTGACATATCAGCAAGGCTTCTACCCAATTCTAATACCTGCCCGATACCTAAACCAGATACAAAAAGCTCTCCAGCTATTAAAGCTCTCCAAGCAAAAGCCCAGCTCAAACGTAAGCTACTAACGAACTGAGGAATAATCGCCGGGAAAATTACTCTTACGTAAAGATCTATATTCTTAGAACCTAAGGTTTGAGCAGCTCTAATAATCTCACGGGGAATAGTCATCACTCCCGTACGCACTCCCAGAGCGCAAGGTATAAACGCTTCTAGAACCACTATGAACAGAACTGCAGACTCTGAAATACCAAACCAGAGAAGAGCCAAGGGCACCCAAGCCACACTTGGAATAGACTGTAGAGCTGTTAACGATGCACCGATACTGTTATCCAAAAAACGATAACGCGCTATCGCCAAACCTGCTAAAGAACCTAAGATCACAGCTACGACATAACCAATACATAGCCTACGCAGAGACTCAAATATGGCTAATAAATAATCAGCTTCCTTAAACCCAAAGTATAAGGACTCTACAACATCCGTCGGACTAGGTAAAAGATATCTAGGATAAAGTTCTAACCTTACAATCAATTCCCAGAAGCATAAAAGTACAGCAAAAAATATCACACGATGGATATAACGATGCTTGATAAACTTATAGTCACCGACTTTGGCTGCTGTTATTCTGTTTTGTAAATCGTTAAGCACCTTGAGCCATTTTAACACTAGGCTTAAGATATAGTAATTATTCGAGAAATCCATTCATTATCTAATTGTGGTTCCGCGCAGTGGCTAGACCCCCTTCCAAATTAATTTTAGAAATAGAAATATTATCAATTAGAAATAAAATTAGTTCATATTGAGAATCATGATACGTCCGTTAACGAGAACTGATTTAGTCTCATGATTAACAATCTCATTAGTGAGATTACGAATACCAATCTCTAAATTTGCTGCTGTTTTAAGAATCTGTGTAGGCATAGTTCTGAAATAGTTAATGCGGTTAGACATCCTTAGTTTCTCTTCTTGACTTAGTTTGTATTTTTTGGTTTCTGTTGTCATTTTTAACCTTAACTAGCTTCCTTGCCCGTGCCTATATAAGGTTAAGAATTAAGGGTTTTTGATAGAGAAATATGAGTATTTATGCGGTGTTTTAACTATGACTTAACCAAGAATAGGCAAAAACCCCCAATTTGGCACTCTTATCTTGCCTATGATAAGATCCTATACTAGTGAGAAAATCAGTTACAAATAAACCAGTGTCAATTGCCGAAAGGCGCCAGTTTCTCAAAGATGCAACGAAAATTGCAACAGGATCGGTTGTAGTCGCAACCAATCTTATTCGTACCGTTGTAATTGACGCAGCAGTTGTAGCAACTACATTACTAATAGCTGGTCGCGTTAAAAGAGACTATGAATCCGCTCAACATCTGCTTGAACATTTTCCGCATACAAATATTCGAGTCAGCGAAGTTGTAGATGCCATTTCATGGATTAATGATCATCGCGATTTTGTGTTACAACAAGATCATCCTAAAGTAAAAGATCTCATTAATCTAAAACTACAAGATTTTCAGATCAACAGCTCTGAGTACAGATCTCAAACTAAATTATCACAAAAGATACAGAGTTTAACAGAAAAGTTTCTTCACTATAAATGGGTTCGCTCCAAATTTGAAGAGCAAGAGAGGAACAAGCGCAGAGAAAATCTACAACCAGTGATACTCAGAGGAGATGAAATTATAGCTTAGATATGTCATTTCCAATCATTACTAGAAGATATGCCCAAGAATTCCCAAGCTTCAGTTCTAAATGGACTAATGAAACTCGACCAATATTAGCGGCGATAGAAGAATCGATGTTTCTTAATAGCCATGACAATAATTGCTCTCAGACCCTATTGCACTTTGATAAAGTTTTCTCAATTCTAGAAACTTATCGCAATACCGAGAAGCTTAAATCAGAATCCCTTACAAAGTTTTATCGAGAAATGTTTAGATTAAGGGATCAACTAAGCTCATACTCTTATAATGGCCTAACACCAATCAATGAACAAAACTATGGCATTGGAGAATTTGAAAAAGCGTACACTAATTTTTTTAATTTCATGGACAAGGTCATTAGCCCTGGTTTAAAAATTGGCAAGGATGATCAACTAATTGATTTAGAGAACCAAGTCAGAAGAATCTTTCCATATAGACCTGATCTTTGGAATGATCAAACTAAATGTATTATCGCTCCAAGATTAATTGGCCCTGGCATAGATGGCAGTAACACCGGAAATCTCAACAATCATAAAGAAATATCAGGGATAGTAACTTCAAGTGAATTTCGAAATAAGCTGATGGACTTGATTGGAGATTTCATTTTCAATGAATATTTTCCTCTTAATATTCGTAGCGGTTGTCCATTACCCAACCACATGCATATCGGTATAATAATCAGCTTCAATCCAAATGAATATACTATCCAAACCCATATCCAGAGAGATTCATTTGAACGAAGTACCGTATCCACACAATTAGCTCATGTCCCTGATTCTGAAATTGTAGAGATTGAAGAAGCATCGGGATTGAAATTGGTCTGGAATAACTTAGTTGAATTAAACTTAAATCCTCGTTTAGAGCGTTTTCTTGGTGATCAGGGTCTAATTGAAAAACTATGTGAGGAATTTAACGATCAGGACAACGGGGGTGGCTTACTAATCCCAATAATTATCAGTAGGGATAGTTTGATAGAAAGAAGCATGAGAGTTCAAGATGAAGATTCAAGACTTAGTAACTAGGCTCTCAGACTGCAATTCACAAAGCTGCTTCACACCCTGCTGTCCTAGCTTAAGCATCTCCTGAAACTGAACCTCAGTGATCACTCCATCTTCAGCAGTAGTCTGGATCTCTATAATCTCACCTGTACTAGTTAAGATGAAATTACCATCAGCTTGAGCACTACTATCTTCTTCATAATTCAAATCTAAGAGAGCTGCATTATTTCTAATACCAACAGAGATGGCCGCGATCTGATGCATAATCGGCAAACCATTCTTAAAACACTCTAGATGAACCATGCCATTAGCATCGGCATCACGACTGCCTCGTGGAGCTCTGACCTTAATACCATTCTCCTGTAAATGTCTAAGACAATCATAGACTGCGACATAAGCTCCAGTGATACTTGCTGTACGCGTACCACCATCAGCCTGAATTACATCAGCATCTATATTAATAGTGATAGGGGGCATGGCTTTCATATCTACCATCGCTCTAAGTGAGCGACCAATGAGTCTCTGTATTTCTAAAGATCGACTATTGGCCTTATTACGCTCACGTCCAATACGTTCGTGAGAAGAACCTGGAAGCATAGAATACTCAGCTGTGATCCAACCCTGACCACCAGCCTCTCTAAGATGTGGAGGAAGATTCGGATCTATCTTAGCTGTAACTATCACTCGCGTCTCACCACAAGTCACCAAGCACGAACCCTCTGCTGTTTTAATAAAATTCCTCTCGAAACTATAAGGACGCAATTCGTTTGCTTTCCTGCCGTCTAATCTTTCTACTGTACTAGTTGTGGTCATGGTTTTATTATAGCCAAATTACCGTTATAATGATCAATATGGCTAATAGACCTAAAGTAATAGTCGCAGGTGCCCTTGGTAAGATGGGCGAATCGGCAATGCAGACCTTTCTTGCTAACTCAGATAAGTTTGAACTAGTTGCTGGAGTAGTAAGGAATCTTGCCAATGTCAACCCAAACATCATCGAAAATTATAAAAAACAAGGCGTAAAATTTACCGACAACCTTGAAGAAGAATTACATAGAGGCGGAGTAGATGTCTTAGTAGAACTTACGACTCCAGATAGTGTTTTCCATAATTCTAGACTTGCTTTGAAGAATGGAGTCAGACCTGTGATCGGAGCGACCGGTTTAACTGATGATGATATCAATGAACTCTCAGCACTTGCCCAGAAGCATATTACGGGTGCAATTATTGCTCCTAACTTTTCACTTGGTGCGATCCTGCTGATGAAATTTGCAGCAGAAGCAGTGAAACACATGGATAGATACGAGATCATAGAGAGACATCATGATCAAAAGCTTGACTCCCCATCCGGCACAGCGATTAAGACAGCCAAGATGATGTCAGATGCAGCTAAGGGTAGAAAGAACAAAAGTCCCCACCACGGAGAAATATCTCGCGGAGAGTTGCACTACGGCATTCCAATTCATAGTTTAAGATTACAGGGTTATGTCGCCAGCCAAGAAGTAGTCTTCGGCGGACAAGGACAAACATTAACTCTAAGGCACGATACTATAGATAGATCCAGCTTCATGCCTGGTATTTTACTTGCTAGTGAAAAAGTTATGAGCCTTGATCGTTTGGTATATGGACTAGAGAAGGTTATTTAAGCCTCGCTAGGATCTTCTCAATCTCCAGATCCGCATTCTTCACCCAATCACGCGCCCAAACTTTATGCGTATTCCAGCCTAATGACTTAAGAACTTGACGACGCAGACGCTCACGATCACGAGTAGTCTTAGCTGAACGATATATCTGTCCATCCGTCTCTATGGCAAGAACATAGTTATCCAAATTCTTAGGATCTCTAATCGCAATATCGATCCTGTAGTCAGAAGAACCAAGGAATCTCTCTACAATATAACCCTTAGCTTCAAGAACCTTAGCAATAGATTCTTCAATACAAGACTTAGATAACTTGTCCTTGAGTTCATCTTTAGCAGTAGAAATCGTTATCAAATCTTGAGTACTAGCTTCTACTGCTGGTTTATTTACAGCAGCATGCGAGGCTTCTTCACTAAAGCCAAGGTACTTCTTAAGAAGAATGGCTCCCTGAGCACTAGTGCGGCTCAAATCTATATCAGAAGAAACTATAGAAGAGAATACTTTCAAGCGATCACGAGCACGGGTGATAGCCACATTAAGCCTTCTATGACCACCTTCGCGATTAAGCGGACCAAAGTTATGCGAAAGATTACCCTTCTTATCACGGGCATAACCAATACTAAAATAAATCACATCACGTTCATCACCCTGTACATTCTCTAGGTTTTTAATAAACAGAGAATCTGTTCTCTCTTCATCAAGGAAGCTTTGATCCAACTCTGGGTATCTGCGCATCAGCCTAGCTAACTCTCTTTCTATAGCAAACTGTTGAGCTTCAGAAAACGCAATCACACCAAGACTTTGATTAGGCTTAGCTTGATAATGTTCTATAACAGCTTCAGCTACCCTGGCAGCTTCTTTACGATTAAACCTAGAACCCTTCTCATAGTAACCCTTATCTATTAATTCAAAATCAATTCCAAAGCTATCGGAATTAGAGATAGGCGAAGGGAAAGTAATTAACTGACTATCATAGATATGATAATTAGAGAACTTAATTAAGTCCTCATGACGACTACGATAGTGCCAATTCAGAGTTCTACTATCAAGAAACACAGCACACTCATCTAAAACACTCTCGAAATTACTATTCTCGTAATCATCATCATTATCTATATAGTTAAAGAAATTAGTCGGTGGCAATTGGTTAGAATCTCCAGCCAGTATTAACTGCTTACCACGATAAATAGAACAAATCGCATCTTCAGTTCTAATCTGTGACGCTTCATCAAAAATAATCAAATCAAATTCTACAAACTTTCTATCAGCTTCTTTCTTATTAGTCTCAATTAATTGAGAGACAGAGAGTGGACTCATCATCCAACAAGGCTTAAGGGTTTGTAACAGTTCAGGGACTTCTTGAATAAGTACTCTTACCGGCTTATGCTTTTTCTTCTTATTAATCTCATGATTTAAGACCTGCAAATCTAGCTTATTAACTATATTTGAAGCATATTCTATCCAATTAAGAGCTAGTGACTTACAAATTTGGTTTCTGTTCTTATTAATGAGCTTAAGATCCAAGTCACAGAACTTATCAATCAATAATTGCTGAGCTTCACCACTAAACTTACGCATTTCTGGATTCTCGATTTCAATCTTATCTATCCATAATTGATATAACTTACGCATAAAAATATTGCGTATAGTATCAGCATCAAGTCCTTTAATAGGCGAATTAATAAGCGTCTCTATGTACTGTCCCATACCAAGCTTCTTAGCTTGAGACTCTATCTGCTTAAACTCAATCCAATCTTCGATTTTAACAATATGGCAAATCAAATCTTCTAAGTGCAGAGCTAGCTCAGAGAAGCTTAAGTTATCCATATCAACATTCGGATTAGGGAATATTGACTTATAGAAATTCATATGAAACTTAAGTAATTCATAAGCCTGGAGAAGATCCTTAGTTTGCTTTTCAAATTCCTTGAAATCATCCTGAGAACCACTCTCAGAGATCACTTCAACCAATGGCATTGGCAAAGCATTAGTATTAAACTTACCCAATACCTTCTGCACCCAACGAATAGCAGTAATAGTTTCATCCCAATCGGTATCAAATTCCTTATAGAAATCACCAAGCACCAATGACAGCTCAGTACTTTCTTGATTTAGCTCATGAGATTTCTTATCAAGCAAGGCTGCTTGCTGCAAATCTTCAATAATAGTTTCTAAATTACGTACTTCATTATATAGAGATAGCTTTTTAATCTGATTAACAGTCTGCCAATAATCAAAATTTAAGAATCTAAAAATACCAGTGAACTTTTGAGTAAATCTAGTTAAAAGCTCATCATGATCAAGTTCAAGGAAGTTTTCACTATAGCGAGAAAGTATTTTCTCCTTATTTACCGCATACTCTTCATGTTCGATCTTCGCTTCAAGAGTAAGAGTCTGCACCTCTCCTAACTTAGATGGATTAAACCAATCCTTCTTAGGGAATGGCGAATCGATAACAAGCTTAGCAGCTTCAGCAAGCCACTTGAATTCCTTAATATTATTGATTTTTTTATCAAAATACTTTTCTGATATTGGATTAGCATAACCTGCCAACTTAATAATTATATTTTTGAACTCAATGAAATTAGACTTGATGTCATTCTCAATCTCAAAACTTAAATTTTGCACGTTAGCATTACGCCAAATAAAATTATGATAGTCATCCAATATCTCTTGTTTACTAGCAAGCTGCTTAAATAAATAATCAAACTCAGAAAGTTTCTTCAGATCTATCTTCTCTATACTAGGAATAGTGAAATCAATATTATAGCTAAGTGCTCCAAGTTCTAAATTGAGCTTACTTAACTCACCATATATTTCATAGAGCGAATGATTGATTGGTTCTCTAAGCTTATGCAGTTCACTGATACCACGATGCAGAGCAGCTTTAACCTTATTAATATCTTCGATATATTCTTCACGCCTTGAATCAACAGCCAGTGACTTAATCTCTTCAAGAGCCATTCTAATATTATTAATGATGTCAGATTTTTTTCTTTGAGAATTGTGCAACTCTAGACAAAACTTATCCAGTTTACTGTCCTTGAGTCTATTCACCACCACTTCAAGTGCTGATTTCTTTTCACTAACGAAGAGGATTTTTTTATTCTGAGCTAATGACTCAGCAATAATATTAGCTATCGTTTGTGATTTACCTGTACCTGGTGGTCCCTGGATGACAAAGCTTTGACCAGCTTTAGCGGCATTAATAGCTTCTTCTTGGCTACTATCAGCATCAAGAATCTGTAACGAAAGATTAGCATCTAATCTTGAATCAATCTCGTGAGCTTTAACTATATATTCTGCTTTAACATTAGGATCAATTCCATTAGGGAACACTTGCTCTGGCAACTCTCCTGAGATCTGTCTAATTAAAGGATGCTCAAGGATACGATCTTCGTTTTCTTCTAAGTCACGATAAAGAGACAACTTAGCAAACGAAAATAAACTGAGACAGGAATCATCTGTTACTTGCCACTCGCGATGATCTTTAGTAATACGATCTTGTATTTGCTGAACCTTATCTTCTAAGTCTTCTATCTTCTCAATATCTTCAAGTTCAGCTTCTAAGTCACTTAAATCTATACCATAGTCTCTATCAAGCTTATAAGCCAGGGTAGGATTAATACGAATCTCATCTTCAATAACATTGAGCTTAAAAGCCCCATTCAATCCCTTACGCTCTAAACCTACAGGAACCAGTAACAATGGTGATCTAGCTTCTTCATCAATATTGTTAGTGCTCTTAGGATGCCATTCTAAAAAATACAAAGCCAAGTATAAAATATTCACACCTGTCTCTTGAATACTAGCTTTAGATCTAGTCTTAAGCTTAGCTAAGACTTGCTCTAAGGATCGTGAATCCTTATTAGTTTGCAGAGCATTAGTAAGATCTAATTCCTGATCTAAGACTATTGGACTATCTTCAGGCTCACTCACTTCATCAAAACTTAAGCCAGGCTCTAAAGCATCTGCATCATCAGGAATTAGAGCATCAGTGTCAACGACATCTTCAAACTCACCTGTACTAAAAGCACCTACCTCATGCTGAAAACCAAGGCTACGTGCCTCCAAAATTAATTTCTCAAATATATCCTGAGCTTGCTCCTTAAACTCTATAGTTAAACTTGGTCTAGACTTAAAAAAAAGCAATTGATTTCTCTTACTAAAATCAATTAAATGTTTCTTCCAGTTATCTAACTGTAATTTGACCTTGCCGGTTTTAACTTGAATTGAACCCTGATTAATTACCATAAGAAACGCATCTCAAAATAGACCCAAAATGGCCCGTCTACGTTATGACGTGTTATCGTATCTTATGTTCCTAGAGAATTTGCAGATTAGCTAAATTTTATGCTCAGCTAAACATTTTCATAATTATCTATTGTCAGCTATTTACTTAATTGGTAGAATCGAAATTGGCAATCATTAACAAATAATGAATGCTTAGGAAATTAGTTCGATCGGGGTAAAGGGTAAATAATTTGGCCGTAGGCATAGTGAATTTATTAGGACCAGTGGGTGATGCATTCAGCTTTGTCGGCAAAGTCACGCGTCACGTTTTTAATGCAATATCAACCTTAGGATCTACTGTTCCTGTTGCTAGAGCAAGTCGCCAAGAAATAAATTCATGGCATTCACCAAGCTCTCAACCAGTAGCTCACCTAAGTAACAAAAATACGAGTGCAATAGTAGCTTCTCTTAGACCCAACCGAACGACACAAGCGAGTCACCTACAGCGACTCAGTTTCGCATAGTTAGATTTTCACAACGTTAAGCCGCAGCAGCTTCTTCAGCAGCTGGAGCTTCTTTCGCTTTAGCAGCAGCTTCAGCGTGTTTCTTCTTAGCTTTAGTATTTTTCTTGCCTTGCGCAAGTAAGTCTGTTCTAGATTTCTCTTTCTCTGATCTAGACTTGGCTTTAGCTTGGTAAGCACCCGTAGCCAAATCATGTAAAGGTTGTTTCTTAATCAAAGTTGCAACAGTCTCAGAAGCTTGAGCTCCAACTGATTGCCAATACTTAACTCTCTCTGTATTGATAACTAATTCCTTAGACTTAGGATTATAGAAACCAAGCACTTCTACCGGCTTACCATCTCTCTTGCTTGAGTGCTCCAATACAGCCACTCTGTACATAGGGCTCTTATTCTTTCCAAATCTCTGTAATCTAATTTTTAGCATAATATCGTAGTGGTCTATTCTAGCCTAGTTAAATATAGAAATACAAGGTATCTCAGCCTATATGTATCTCTTTAAGCTTTTCTTAAACACTCGCTTTAGCAGCTTCTACAAGCTCTTTTGCCTTAGCTGCAGGATTAGCTATAGTAGCAAACTTAGCTTCAGGGAAGTGAATTCCCACCTCTCTAGTCGCTGAACCTGGCTCAGTATCGCTTCCATGGATGGCATTATCACCAATGTGCTTGCCAAATTTCTTACGAATAGTACCCTCTGCCGCCTGCTCAGGGTTAGTTGCACCCATAGCATCTCTAGCCTTAGCCACAACATTCTGACCTTCCCAAACCATTCCTAGTATGGGTCCAGAAGTAAACGAACTAATTAAGTCAGGGAAGAACGGTTTATCCGCCAGAGCAGCATAGTGCTCCTTAGCTAATTCTGTCGTAGGTTTATAAACTTTCATCGCTACGCATTTAGCGTCAGGGAGAAGAGTTGAGAGTAGTTCAATGATGGCAACGCTATCTCCGCGCTGATATGCTTCTGGTTTAATTGCTAAAAACGTTTTTTCTGTAGTCATGGTTTTAAGATTTTAACTGTTATTAGCACTCGAATGCGTTTTTTTAAGCAAATATGAATGTATCTGATATAATGTAAAGCTAGTTTATGACAAGCCAGCTAAGAGCAAAAGTTTCACCACCAAGTACTGAGTTAAAGCCTTTAGCTTGGGATGAACTGGCTGAAAGCGTTAAATTAATTGACCAAAGATTATTACCCTATCAGCTTAAATTAGTAGAAATAACTAATGTTGAAGCTATGGCAGAAGCCATTAAGAATATGACGCTGAGAGGCGCGCCTCTGATAGGTATCGCTGCTGCTTACGGTATGGCACTCGCCGCCAAGCAAGGTTACGACTTAGAGAAGGCAGATTTACTACTTAGATCCACTAGACCAACTGCTGTGAATCTCATGTGGGCTTTAGATCAAGTTCAAGGCTTAAGAAGCTACGAAGAAATTTTAGTTAAAGCTCATTGGATACTAGAAGATGATATAGCTCGCTGTAAGGCTATGTCTAAAGTAGGAGCCGACTATATAAAAAATAAATTTGGAATAGGGAAGAAGCTCAGAATACTTACGCATTGCAATGCTGGAGCATTAGCTACTGGAGGTTACGGAACCGCTCTAGGAGTGATTCGTACTCTTCATGAAGAAGGTTTAGTAGAGATGGTTTACGCAGATGAAACTCGTCCGCGCCAACAAGGAGCAAGATTAACTGTTTGGGAACTCGCTAATGAAGGTATCCCTGTGACTCTTAACACCGATAACATGGTGGCTCACTTAATGAAGCAAGGCTTAATCGATCTAGTCATCACCGGTGCTGATCGCATTACTGCTAACGGTGATGCAGCAAACAAGATAGGCACCTATGGTTTAGCGATACAAGCGAAATATCACCATATACCCTTCTATATCGCAGCTCCAGAGAGCACTATAGATAGATCACTTAAGTCTGGTGACCAGATCATTATCGAAGAGCGTGATAGCTCGGAGGTCTCACATATCAATGGAGAATCCTGCACTGCCGCTACTGGAGTGTGTTTCGTTAATCCTGGATTTGATGTGACACCTAGAGAGCTTATAGAAGCGATATTTACTGAGGAAGGGTTGATTTAACAGGGTATTATTTGCTATAAATAATATCTATGAACTTGCCAGAATTAATTGGAGATTCTTTAAGCGGACCGTCTTTTCTTAGAAGCCTAACCTTTGCAGAAGCTGATGGTCCTCAATTTTTAGATTTAAGGCAAGAAACTGATTTTACAGCGGCTCAACTCTATCCATCCACTTTTGGTAGAGAGTCACATGTAACTCTGTGTAAAGCTGAACCAACACAAGCACCATCTCCAAAAAAACTAACATTAGAAACTATAAGAGATTATATTTCTCAAGCTGCAGCTCAAGCCGCAGGAAGAAAGAAAACTTACTTTTCAGATGATAGTTACATAGTAGGACCTATTTCAGGAAATACTTGGAATGGAATATCTAGTCAAGGGTCTCTCAAAAAAATGAATAATCGATTCATTGGATATATAGCAGAATCAACTGGCTTACCTGAAACAACAGAAGCTTTAGTAAAACTCAAAACCGAAAATACAACTCTTGGTGAATTAGCTCAAGCATTGTTCGTCTCTAACGAGAATCAAAGTCGAGCAGAAGCCACTGCTGAAGCAGCTTAGTTTAAGCAGAAACTTTCACAGATTCAAGCAAGCTCCTAGATTTCATTTGCTAAATTTATATTTGCTTTGATTATTTTTACCGATTTTTTTGAGTTTCTTTAATTTCACGGCTTCCATCAAATCTCTACTTGCTGTTGCTGCAGATATAGTTCTAAGTAAATCAATATATTGTTTACGACTAAATTCCATATCCAAGAAAGTTTCTCTAGCATAAGCAATTCTTTCTTCAAAGCCCATCTGTGTAACTTTATATTCACGTGAATAATCTTCTAATACTTCTAAAATTATGCCAAGCATAAACTCTATAAATTGCGTAGAATCTCCAGCTTTATCGCAGGCACCAAGTACTTGATAATATTTAGCTTGTTTCACTTTGATAAGAGATTCTATTGGCAAATATTCAAAAATCACATTAAACTCAGTCAATATAAGGGTTTGCCAAAGCCTACCCATCCTACCATTACCATCACTAAACGGATGTATAAATTCAAACTCATAATGAAAAACAGAACTCTTAATTAACGGGTGCTCTTCATCAACCTTGAGATATTCAAACAATCCTTCCATTAACTTTGGAAGCATCTTGGGCTGAGGTGCAAAATGCACAGCTTTAGTACCTTTATAGATTCCTATATTTTGATCACGGTACTTTCCTGAATTATTAATCAATCCATGCATCATTAGCGAATGAGCTTTTAACAAGGATTTTAGTGAATCTGATTTAAGCTCCAGCAGTGAATCATATGCTTTAATTGCATTAACAACTTCCTGTACTTCCTGCTTAGATGCTAGAACTTTCTTACCATCAATGATATTAGCTACTGTATCTATATCCAAACTATTTCCCTCAATAGAAAGGCTAGCCTGAATACTGCGTATACGATTTTGACGTCTAAGCTCAAGGCTAAGTTTAGGGCTTGCTATTAAACCACTAATACGCCCCAATAAATTCTCGATTTGAGCTACTAAAGAAACAATTCTATTATTAATAGTATAAGGGGGCTTCACCTAATTAATTATACCCGAAAAGCCCTAATTTTATGCCAATAATAGTATCATTTGATACTATCAGACAATACTATCAAGCTCAATCAATTAAGCAGAAACTTTCACGAACTCAAGCAAGCTCCTAGATTTCATTTGCTTAGGTTGTTCTAATCCCAAATACTGACAAACAGTAGGCGCTATATTCGCGAGGCTAAGACTAGCATCCAGATCTTGAGGATTAGCACAAGGTGCACGTAGCTTAACATCAGTCTGAGAATTAATTATAATGAAGGGTACTGGATTACAGCTGTGAGCAGTTCTCACACTACCATCGCTTTCTACCATTTGATCAGCATTACCATGATCGGCAGTAAGCATCACCACATAACCAGTCTCCTTAGCTTGCTTAATAACTCTTTCAAGTGATTTATCGATAGCTTCTAACGCTGTAATCACAGCACTCCAAATACCCGTATGTCCTACCATATCTGGGTTAGCAAAATTACAAACGATTAGTTTATAATCCTTCTCACTATTAGCCATAGCTTCTAGTAACTTGTCAGTAACACCGGGGAGACTCATCTCTGGCTGCAAGTCATAAGTAGCTACCTTCGGGCTTGGCACCAAACATCTATCCTCGTGTGGATAAGGCTCCTTGCGACTAGAATTAAAGAAATTAGTCACATGATTATATTTCTCAGTCTCTGCAACTCTGAATTGATTCATACCAGCTGACGAGACCAGCTCTCCAAGGTTCACAGAATAATCCTGCTTAGGTAAGGTATCATGCGTAAAAGCAATCGGCAAGCCAAATTCATGGTTATACTCAGCGAAGCAAGTATAATGAAAATTCTTCAAACCACTATCTAAACCTAATCTTTTAGAGATCTCTTTAGCGCGATCTGGACGAAAATTAAAAAATATCACCGAATCATTATCCCTAATCAAACCACGCTCATCAATTAGCGTCGGCATAATAAACTCGTCTGAGTCGCCAGTAGTATTCTTACCAGCTTTAGCATAAGCATAACCCTGAGTTATAGCTTGAGCAGCAGTCTGAGCACGCTCTCCAATACCTTGAGTGACGCACTGAAAGTACTTCTCCACTCTATCCCAATTATTGTCTCTATCCATTGCCCAATAGCGCCCACAGACCGTCGCGATATTAATCTTAGGCATATAGCGTTGCATTAAATGTTCAGCCACATAAGGTGGATCATCACGTCCATCACTAATGGCATGCAGATAAACTTGATCACTAGATAGACCTTTACGCTTAGCAAACTCTATCAAAGCATCTAAATGCCCCAAATGTGCATGCACATCTCCTTCGGAGATTAATCCCATGAAATGCACTTTAGAATTGTTTTCTATCGCATGATCAAAAGCATCCTTCAAAGCTTGATTCTCAAAGAACTCACCAGTCTTCACCATATCTGAGATCATGGTGAGCTTTTGTTTATTAATCCTACCTGCACCAATATTCTCGTGACCCACTTCAGAGTTACCCATAATCCCCTCTGGCAAACCGACATAGACACCACTGGCATTAAGTAAGGTGTGTGGATATGTTTGGATGAGACTATTGTAGAAAGGTAGCTTGGCTGCTTTAATAGCATTACCCTTATCTATACTGCTATAGCCCCAACCATCTAAAATTAACAATAAAACTTTTTGCATGTATAGTTAATTTTAGCATTATGCATTTGGACTAGGGAGCCCAGATTAATTCGACTAGCAAGCTTCGCAGGACTCGAGGTCTCTCTTTGTTCACTTACGTTCACAAAGAGAGACAACTCTCGTCTATTGCTCAGCCTGTTCAGATGTCGAATTAATCTGGGCTCAGCATGATGACAAATTTACTTATGTCTAAAACCTTGCGCCATGGGCATCCTTCTGCCTACGCCAAAAGCTTTAGTAGCAACTTTAAGTATTGGTGGTGATTGTTGACGCTTATATTCTGCTCTATCTATCATATTAAGAACATTCTTGACCAAAGTAGTATCAAAACCTAGATCGATAATCTCCTTCAACGATTTAAGGTCTTCGACATAGAGCTTAATAATCTGATCCAAGACTTCATAATCAGGAAGCGAATCACTATCTTTCTGATCATGTCTCAATTCAGCGCTAGGAGCCTTGTCTACAATATTCTGCGGGATGATCTTCTGCTCTCTATTGATATAATTTACCAACTCATAAACTCTAGTCTTCAGCAAATCACCAATCACAGCAATAGCACCACAGCTATCACCATAAAGCGTAGAATAACCCACAGCAATCTCCGACTTATTACTAGTAGCAAGCAACATAGCGTTTAAGGAATTAGCTTTTGCCATGAGAATATTAGCTCTAATTCTTGGCTGCAAATTCTCATCAGCTAATGCAGTTAGACTCGGCATCAATTTACGCATATCATGATGCAGATCTTTAATCGCAATAATTTCATAATGGATACCCAAGTTATTAGCCAGCTGCTTAGCATCCGCTAAACTCTCTTCACTAGTAAACTCAGAAGGCAGCATATAGGCATAAACATTCTTAGCTCCCAGGGCTTCCTTCGCTAAATACGCTACCAGAGCCGAATCTACGCCTCCAGAGAGACCTAATACTACAGTTGAGAAACCGCATTTCTCTACGTAGTCTTTCAATCCAAGGACTAGAGCAGCTTCTATTTCAGAAATATTAGCTTCAGGATAAGCTATGTCGGTATTTTTATTATTCAACAAGTCACTATCAACATAGATTAGATCTGGGGAGAATTGTTTAGCTTTAACGATTAGACTTCCTTGACTATCCAGAACCATAGAAGCACCATCGAATATCAGTTGATCATTAGCACCAACTTGATTGACATAAACGACAGGAATCTTATACCTTGCAATCAAGGTCTTCATAAGCGTTTCACGAATCTTAGCCTTACCATAGCTATAAGGAGAAGCAGAAGCATTAATCACCAGGTCTGCTTTCTTGGCAATAAGGTCTTCTATAGGATTACGGTTATAAAGATTAGGATAAGCTTCTATCCAAATATCTTCACAAATACTAAGCCCAAGCTTCAGACCCTGAAACTCCCAGACCGTCACTTCTTTAGCAGGTTCGAAATAACGCCATTCATCAAAGACATCGTAACTAGGTAATAAAGTTTTATGAGCAGTTTGAGCTAACTGTCCTTCAACTAAACAAAAAAGTGAATTATGAAACTTCTTACCAAAGCCACCATTCAGAGAGATACCTCCAACAATAATTCCAAAATCCTTGTCGCTATATAGAGCGAGTTCTTTAATATAATGATCTTGCAATTCTATGAGACCATGCTTAAGTATCAAATCCTTGGGAGGATAACCAAGCATAGAAAGTTCGGGAAACACAATTAAGTTAGCTTTGCTTTTTTTAGCAGTTTCAACTTGCTTAAGAATAAGCTTAAAGTTATGCTCTATGGCTCCGACTATAGGATTAATTTGTGCAAGTGCGATTTTCATTTTAATCAAATAGAATTTTAGCAGCTATAGCTCGAATGGTAGCTTAAATGCTAATATTTCAGCCATGCCTATGACGCAATCCCGCTTAAATCAAATAAGACCTATCACTTATCAAATCAATGATAAAGCAGAGATTTCTATCGCTAATATTAAGCTTAAAGATTTAGCACAAAAGTTCGGTACACCTTTATATATACTCTGCGAAGAGACTATTCGTAAACGCGCACAGGCTTATACTCGAGCCTTCCAGAAACATTACCCAAATCACTTGGTGATCTATGCCAGCAAGGCTCTGAATTGTATGGCTCTCTGCAAGATCATGGAGCAGGAAGGTTTAGGAATAGATGTAGTCAGTGCCGGTGAATTACACACCGCTCTTGCAGCCAAATTTCCAACTGAAAGAATAATATTTCATGGCAATAATAAAAGCCCCCAAGAGATTGCGATGGCAATAGAAAACAATGTAACCATAATATTGGACAATTACTATGACCTACAAAATATTGAAAACTATTTAAACAAGAGCTTGCAAGCTAAAGTAGAAATTATTATTCGTATCACCCCTGGCATAGAATGTCACACTCACGATTACATTAAAACTGGAAGCATTGATTCTAAGTTTGGCTTCAACTTAGAAGAAGTAGAGACTGTCATAGAGAAGGTTCTAGCGATTAGCAAGAATATCCACATTCTCGGATTACATGCCCATATCGGTTCACAAATCTTTGAAACGATTCCACACAAAGATACTTGCAAAGTTTTACTGACTGCTTATAAAAAAATCAAAGATAAATTTGGAATGGAATTCCTTGATATCAATGTCGGTGGTGGATTAGGAATCAAATACACTGAGACCGATGATCCTCCTGAAATAGAAGATTGGGTACAGATCATCACTGAAGCAGTTAAGGCTAACTGTAAAGAACTTGGCTTAAAGCTACCACGCATTCTTACAGAACCGGGTAGAAGTATGGTGGGACCGGCTGGGCTAACGATATATAGGATAGGCAATATTAAGGACATACCGGGTATTCGTAAATATTTAGCGATAGATGGTGGCATGGCTGACAACGTGAGACCTATCATGTACCAGGCTCGCTATACCGCTGAGCTAGACGGCAAGGTCAACGCAACTGATCTAGAGCTAGTAACTGTTGCAGGTAAATATTGCGAATCTGGAGATGTACTCATTAAGGACATCAAACTTCCTAAAGCTAAGACTGGAGATCTACTTGCAGTCTACTCTACTGGTGCTTATAACTACAGCATGGCATCCAACTATAATCGTGCTACTAAACCCACGATGGTTCTAGTGCGTAATGGTGAAGCGCATGTCATTATCGAAGGTGAGAGTCTTGAGGATATAGTGAGACAAGATAGATTACCAGGATATTTGAAGTAACGTCGGGATCCAGTCATAAATATTATGCATTCGACTGGATTGCTACGCCGCTTTGCGGCTCGCAATGACGGATTAACAGTTGCTTCAATTAATATTGAACTATAATATAAGCAGGAGCCCTTGCTATCGACGACAGCAGTATTAATCTAAACTATATTGATCTTAAAGAGTTTCTTTATAAGTTTTTTAACTTGGATTTTAATCCTTTAAGTATCACTAGCGTGATATTACAGCTGGCATTGATCGCTTGGCTTATTTTCTTAGTACATAAACGTTTCCGTGGAACTCAAGCTGAGAGAGTACTTCGTGGCTTAACCTTACTTAGTCCAGTAATCCTTATTTGTTACACGCTAAAACTTTCCATCATTACTAGGTTAATTGAAATATTCTCACCAACTATTCTTATTGGTTTGATTGTAATTTTTGCACCTGAGTTTAGACGAGTGCTAATGCAGCTTGGCGGCAATCTCTCTCTAGTAGACTATTTGCACATTGCTGAATCCAAGAAGACTATTAATGAAGCTACCAATGAAATCATTGAAGCGCTGGAAACCCTGCAACGCAATAAGTTCGGTGGATTAATTGCTATAGAGAAGGCTGCTGTAGAGAGATACTACATTAACCCTGGTAAGACTATTAACGCTACTCTCAGTAAAGAATTACTACTTTGTATACTGAATCCCAAATCCCCTCTTCACGATGGAGCTGTAACTATTAAGGGATTCACTATTATCGCTGCAGGTGTGATATTACCGATGACTGAAAACCCTAAGCTAGACTGGCAATACGGCACTAGACACCGCGCAGCTATTGGGTTTACCGAGGTAACGGAGTCCTTGTGCTTAGTAGTCTCTGAAGAGACAGGTGAACTATCTATGGCTGAACAAGGCAGGCTCACCAGCCATACCTCTGCAGAGCCTATTCGCAAACGTATACAAGAGTTCTATACTCAAATACTCAAAACAGAGAAAAAGAGCAGCAAGGTCGGCAAGTACCTCAACGAAATCATCGCAAGCATTAAAACTCTTAAAACTGATAAACAAAACAAGGGCGAAGCCTCCACTGAAACGAATGCGCATTAGGTGCTAAGACCCAATTCTTCAATAATGACGCCATTTTAGCTAAATGCGATGTTTAAGGAAAGATAAAATTTTAATAATCTCTGTATTATGTATTGCAATTTTTAATATTTCCTTGCTAAAATAACTTTTACTATGAACGAAAACCAACAGAAAATATTTGTAATTGATGATGATCCGGCAATCCTAGAGCTGGTTACATCTAACCTAGAGATGCAAGGCTACTCAGTAGAATCTTGTGATAACGCTATAGACGGGCTGGCATTAATCCAACAAAACCCGCCTCAACTCATCATTCTTGACTTGATGATGCCTAATTTAGACGGTTTCACTGCTTGTCAGAGACTTCGCCAAAACGACAGAACTAAGGATGTCCCTGTGCTTATGCTTACAGCACTTAGCAGAACAGAGGACAAAGTTACTGGTTTTGACTCAGGAGCAGACGACTACCTAACTAAGCCTTTTGAACTCGCTGAATTATTCGTGAGAGTTAGAGCTTTACTTCGCAGATCTGGTGCTATTAGCCTAGCCCAATCTATTCCGGAGATACTTCATGCTGGCGACATAACGCTTATGCCTGAATCTCGTGAGATCAAGATTGAAGACAAGATTCTAAGACTCACACCAATTGAGTTTGAAGTACTTCATTGTTTAATGCAAAACCACGGTCAAACAGTAAGCCCAGGAACTTTACTTAAAGAAGTTTGGGGTTACTCACCAGAAGATGATGTAGACACTATTCGTGTTCATATCCGTCACCTCAGATCTAGAATCGAGAGCGGCGATAAGAAGTACATCAAGACTGTCTATGGTGGCGGTTACCAACTTATCCCTGATGGCTTCGTGAAACACGCGCAAGCAGTAGGTGTATAGAACTTTTGAATGAACTAATAACTTAAGGGAGAAAGTCCTCGCGCAAGCGGGGACTTTTGTTTTAGAGGAACAAATCCCCCTCCACTTCGTCTGTAAATACCAGATGGTCCCTTGAGTTGGGTTAGCTTGACTTGGGTTCATCGAAGAAAAAGGAGATTGAAATGAAGAAAATAATTAGTTTGCCCCTGGCAATATCTCTTCTACTGACCATGGTAATCGCCAAACCTGCTAAGGCAGCAGATAGAGGCTTACTTTCCATAATTGGTCCTATAGTAGGAATGCCGATCGGTGCGGTAATGGGCACTGTACGTGGCATGACCTCTAAAGGCGTAGCATACACTAGTGATTTCTCTGAAGGCATGGGTGATGGATTTATCGGTAGATTAATCGGTACTCCAACTGGCCTGGTAGTTGGTGGTGTTGCTGGTGGCGTCACTGGTCTACTCAAAGGCGTAGTAGATGGTTTTGTAGAAGGTATCAATGATCCTCTATCAGCGAAAAGCGCAAGCTTAGATGGAGATTTTATTGACTATAATCCATACGAAATCGTTGAAAACGTAAAAGACCTATAAACAATTAAGACTCAAAGTTGAGTAATTAATATTGAAAGCCCTCCTCTTGGAGGGCTTTTGTTTTATCAAGATACATTGTGATTACAATGCGTTTAATGTAGCGAGATACTCGGCTAACGCATGAACTTCTTCTTTAGTTCCAACTAAAGGTGGCATTATATGCAAGTAAGGATTTTTCTCCTTATCAGTTCCCTGTATCGTTACTAAGAAACCTTCAATAGCCTCTAAATCACGCTCAGCGATTAGCTTTCTCATACTACGATAACCATCAATGGTATGGCAACTAATACATTGACCCTTAAACATAGCCCTGCCGATGGGATTAATATTAGACTCAGCAGCCGTAAGAGCAGCCCACTTAGAACTAGCCATAAAACCCTTCTCGTTAACTTCTGCAATTTGATCCTTACGCAAACCATTAGAATACATGTAATCAAAAATCACATAAGGCTTACGTAACATCTCACGTGACCATTCACCAATGCTCGTGACAAGCAAGCCACTGATTAAAAACATTATGGCACTGCGAAAAGAGAAACCCTTAGGATTAAGGTAGGGTCCAATAAACACGAACACCAAGATAGTACCTGAAAGCAGCATGGTGAGATAGACTGCTCTAGCCATGATCGAAAAATTTCCTGACCCAGAACTTTGCAATCCATTAAAAATACTATTAGTGACATCAGCCGGGATATTGACATAGAACCAATAAGCTACGATAGGACCAAGGAAGAAAATCGGCAAGAACCACTTAGCAGCGTAACGCAACATACGAGTACGAAACTCATCATCACCTTTAATACGCGCCGAACTTACTAAAGCATACATACCTGCAACTGCAGCCATCATCAACAATCTAATAATCAAGGAAGGCCAGTAAGTCGGATTAAAAAATCCCTCAAGCCAATTCCTAGATTCAAGCCAGCCACCTGGAGTAAGCATATAAGTCAAAATGCCATTAATAATGACCAAAGTCATTATGGCGAAAATCGCATAATAACGAGCGAGCAGCAAATGCTCTCTCTGACTGATACGGTTCCAAGTGTAGTAGTAAACAAATATAGTAGCAATCTCAGCAACAAAAAAAACATACTCACAAGCCCAACCCAAGGTATAAGTCTGGATCAAAGAATGAATACCATCTGGACTAAATAAACTAATAGCCCACCAAATAGCTACTCCAGTAACAGCACCTGCAACAGTAGTCAGCAGCAGGAAAAACTTAGAATGAGATTGTAGATAATTATAAAGCTTCTGATCTTTACGACGATAAGCAAGCTCTTCAGTTACAGCAAAAAACATGCCTCCACCTACTGCGAAATGTGAAATGAAAATGTGAATGCAAGCTATTAAACCTATAACCCAAGGACCACCTAAGATAGGAAACTGCCAAACTGGATAATTCATACTAGGAACCCCCAAACAGTAAAGATGACGAACGCAATCATAATAACTATGCCAAAAATCTCTAATAGTTTAGCTGTCTCAGGTTGCTTAGATCGATCGAGAAAAGGTGCTAAAGCAAAAACACCACCAATCGCAAGGAAGATCAAAAGACCAATTGGTTCACCCTCAAAAGGACCAATATGAGCAGGTAAGAGTTTCAAGAATTGAAACATTCCTAAGAAGTACCACTCTGGCTTAATTCCGGCAGGAGCTGGAGCAAAAGGATCCGCTTCCTTACCCAATCCCCAAGGAGCCAGCACCACTATGGTAGCGACTACATTAATAACAAAAAGCCAAACCATAAAATCCTTAAGCACAAAGTTAGGGAAGAAAGGTTCATAAGTCTTCTCTGTTGACTTAAGCTTAGTAAAATTATCAGGCTCAGACATACCGTGCAACTGTACTAGTAGTAAATGCACACCCAAAAGCCCCAAGAGAGCTAAAGGTAGAATAATCACGTGAATCGCAAAAAACCTTGAGATAGTCCCCTGTCCCACATCAGCGCCACCTCGAAGAATCTCCGCAAGCAAACTACCGATGAAAGGCAATTGCTTAGCTATATCCAAACCTATCTTAGTAGCACAAAACGCAACTTCATCCCAGGGCAATAAATATCCAGTAAAACCAAAGCCAAAACACAAAACAAGCAAACCCAATCCACTAAGCCAAGTAAGCTCACGTGGTGCTCTATAAGCTTTCATAAAAAAAGTACTAAAGAGATGCAAGAACAAAACTAATATAAGAATATTGGCAGCCCAACTATGCATAGATCTAAAGAACCAACCAAACTCAACCTGTGAATTAATAAACAATACTGATGAATAAGCAGAATTAATCTCTGGTACATAGTAGAACATTAGTAATATGCCAGTAAAAAATTGAATAGCAATGAGAACCAAAGCAATACCACCCATGTAATACCAAAACGTATTTTTGTGCAGAGGGACCTTCTTCTTCTCAGCAAGATCCTTCCACGAACTCAATGAAAGCCTCTCATCAAGCCAGTTATATAGTTTATTATTATTGGATTCTGTAGGCATTAATTATTTCTCTTATACTTTTGAAACTATAATTTCTCCATCTGCAACAGTAACCTTTAGGGCAGTAAGTGGTTTAGGTGGTGGTCCGCCAATATTCTTGCCCGTCTTAGCATCGTACTGTCCACCATGGCAAGCACACCAAATATTTTGCTTCTCATCACTATATTGCACTGTACAACCAAGATGTGTACAAACAGCATCGTAAGCATAGAACTCCCCTGTTTCACTGCGCATGATTAGAGCTGGCTTACTACCAAACTTAAAATTCTTAGAACTTCCCGGAATAAAATCATCAAGCTTACCCAAAGATAGAGTAGTAATCTGCGATCCAGCATCTGTCTTCTTACGTGCGCCGGAGATTAAGTAAGCAAACACTGGATATGTGGTCATTGCCGTCCACAAAGCAGCGAAGATACCGAATACTATTCTTAAAAACTCTGATCTGGTCAATTTATTCATATCTAGTTTACCTTCTTCCCTTCAAAAGCTCTGATAGCAAGCTTTACAAGCCATACCAAATAAACAATTAATAGCAGCGCAAAAACAATAAAAGCAATCAAGAGATCCCATTGGATTTTAACAGGGACTGTTGCTGGATCAATTAAGGCAATCGTGGCATAATGCCTAAGTAAATGTCTCATCACCACCATCAATAAAACTGTCAACAGAGATGTAATCAAAGTAAGGTTAAAAGCCAATCTAGAACCAGTGTTCCAGCTAATAAAACCTGCTATCAAAGAAAGCACCGTAAACACCAGGGAAGCGATAAAGCAAATTGTTCCAATCTGCTCCTGTCCCATAAAATTCATCATCTGTTCTCTAGGAAGCTTAACTAAGAACCAGGCGCCTATAAGAAACTGAGATAGAGTGACTAGAGCATAGATCGCAGAGCCTTTCTTGATAAGCCATTCAGAATATTTAGGATCTTTCTTAGCGTAATAAATCCCAAAACAACCGATAGCAATACCAGTGATAGCAAAGGAGCCCACAAAAACATGAAGAAACCTTGGTAGCACTTGAGGATCAGCCAGATTAAGATGTATGCCATGTGGCTTATGCGCTAGTGCTAACCAATTATCAGGGTTAAGCATCAAAGTCATATTATTGGTGAAGAAAAAACCTATAAGCATAAACAGCAAAGTAGAGAGCAATAAAAGCCAGAGACCGTTCTGCTTGTTCTTCTTAAATTTATAGATATAAAGTAAGTAATATCCAGTCAGAAGAATAAATATCACTGACAACCAAGGTGCAGCCATCAATATTGAAGAGCTGTAGTATAGAGGACCATAAACTAACTGCAAGAACAAGAGTGGCACAATTCCTTGAGTGATAGCAAACGATAAAAACAATGGTAATGAATGCGCAAGAGTTACGCCTAAGCGAGTAGCATAGCTTGCCTCGCTCCCCTTACCCAATTTAATAAAGATCGCGGAAACCAATCCACCAGCAAGCGAAACATTCATAGGAATCAGATGAATAAAGAAACCTAGCACCAAGAGCAATTGCAGAAGCCAAAGAGGTGCAGGGAACGCGATTGGTTGATAGTTTGGAATTTGAATTAAATGTTCCATGCCTAAGTAAATCATAATCAGAAAAATTACTTTCGTTCATTAGTAATTCGTTAAGCCAAAAGGATGAGTGATTTTGCAAGTCTATACAAATCACAAGATTGGGTGATATACTTATTTACTCAAGGTGAAACACATAGAGATCTACGATACAACCCTTAGAGATGGCGCACAAATGCGCGATATCTCCTTTAGTGTCGCAGATAAACTTAAGATCTTAACTATTCTCGATGAGCTAGGGATAGCCTATGTAGAAGGCGGCTGGCCAGGTGCGAATCCTAAAGATGTGGACTTCTTTGAAGAAGCCAAAAAGCTTAAGCTTAAAAATACCACTCTAACTGCTTTTGGTTCTACGCGCAAAGCTAACACTAAAGTAGAAGACGATCCCATATTGAAAGCATTACTGAGAGCTGATACCAAGGTGATTTGCATTGTCGCTAAGAGTTCAGCATGGCAAGTAGAGACCACCATGAAAGCTAGTCTAACCGAGAACCTGGAGATGTTAGCAGAAAGTATTAGTTACCTCAAATCTCAGGGGCGTGAAGTTTTCGTTGATGCCGAGCATTTCTTCGATGGTTACAAGAACAATGCAGAATACTCTAAAAGCTTCATTGAGACAGCGATTCAAGCTGGTGCTAAGCGCATGGTACTCTGTGATACTAACGGAGGATCTCTTCCTGGAGATATTTACAAAATTACCCAGGAGCTGGTTAATCAATTTGGTTCTAAGATTGGTTTTGGTATACATGCGCATAATGATGGTGAACTCGCGGTAGCTAATAGTATTCGTGCCGTCAGAGCTGGCGCCATTCAAGTACAGGGTACTATCAATGGCTACGGCGAAAGATGCGGTAACGCGAATTTAATTTCCATCATTCCTAACCTGCAGCTCAAATATACTGATGATCAGCTCCTTTGCGTTCCAGAAAAAAATCTCAGCACCCTCAGCAGCGTGGCTCGCCGAGTCGCCGAGATAGCTAACATGAATCTCAATCACTCACAGGCTTTCGTGGGAGACAGAGCTTTTACTCATAAGGGTGGACTACATGCCAGCGCTGTAGCTAAGGACAAGACTAGCTACGAACATATAGATCCAGCTCTAGTAGGCAACAGCACCAGAATAGTAGTATCTGAGCAATCAGGCATTAGTAATATCATCGATTGGTTTAATAATAATGGCTTCAACTTTGCTGATGAAACTAAAGCTAAAGACGCTGCACAAGCAGTGCTCGCTAAGATTAAGGACATGGAGCATCAAGGTTACAGTTATGAGAATGCCAGTGCTAGTTTCGAGCTATTAGTAAGAAAGATTATTGCTAAAGATTTTGCAGCTGATCTTAAACCAGCTAAAACACCAGAGGATATATATCCTAAGTTTTTTGAATTAATAGAGACTAATGTACATATCGTTAATGGTGAGAGAACTGAAGCTACAGTAAGAATACGCATTAAGAACACAGAGAAACATTCGGTCAGTCTAGGTAACGGTCCAGCCAATGCTTTAGACCAAGCTTTACGCAAAGCACTCAGAGACTACTATCCAGATGTCGACAAATTTCAGTTACAGGATTTCAAGGTGAGAATATTAGATAGTCATCTAGGTACTGGTGCTATCACTAAAGTACAAATTAATACTGGCAGGCATGATCAAGATTGGGACACTATCGGTGTAAGCTCTAACATCATCAAGGCTAGTTGGGATGCAATCGTCGATAGTATAGAATATGGACTCATCAAATCAACATCTCAAGACTTGTTTCAAAATCGTTCAGAACAAGGCTTACGAGTCCCGAGCCACCGGAGTTTACTGGTGGTAAATGAGGATGGCGAGGGACGAGTGTAACGCAGTTATGGGCGATTTTGGAGCAAGTCTTTATGCTTAACAACAACGAATTAACCGAAGTCCATGGATTCCTGCAACGCCTGCAGGGACAAACAGTCAGAGTGGAGATCTGCTCCAGGATTAACATCGGTTTCCGTCAATCATATTCAGTCAAATTGCAGAAATCCGGCGACGCTTATAATCTAACCAGTGACAGTGGTGAAGTATCCATGTACATAGACGCCAAAGAAGCCGAGAGCCTTAGTTCTGACCATAGCTCTGTTACTCTACTTTATGGTGATAATTTAGTGACAGTAAGGTTTGCCAGGAAACGCTAGGTATATAATAACGGACATTTATCCTATAATACTATAAAATAGTTATAGAATAGCAAATTTTGGTATAATACTACTAAAGGAGCTTATTTTATGGTGAAACCTGACACTAAATTACAAATACCACTAACAAAAAAATTCAAGCGAGATTTTGATAAAAAATGCGAAGCAATGGGTTTTTATTCCAGTAATGACGTAGTTAGATTTCTGATGCAAAATTTTATCTCCGGACAAATTGGTGTTGTAACAAATAGTTATCACGTTAATAATTTTGTCGACCAAGAATATGTGGAACAACTCACAGGAGAAGCAGAAGAAAGTTTCGGAAGAGCTTTAGAAGATGTGAAACACGGCAGAACGTATAAGCTTGACATGAATAAACCTAATGCAAGAAAAAGTTTAGAAAAGTTACTTGAAGATTAATTATGAAGAAGAGATTTGATTTTGAATTCTCAGAAGAATATCTCAGAAACGCCAAAAAGCTCATTAAGTCTAAACGCCTTACGCTAAATATCTTAAATGATGTACTAGAGAAGCTCTCAGAGAATCCGCTGGACAGTTCATTAAAAAGTCATAAAGTTAATTCTAAGAACTACGGTAATGCTTGGAGTTCAAGGGTTGATAGTGATATAAGAATTATATGGCAATATAGCAACAAGAGGATTGAGATTTTTGTTCTAGATATTGGTGGTCACTCAGGATTTAAGAGAGTATATTAATGCCAGAACCCAAGTATAATCGCGAAGACCATCTACAAAGCAAGCAGGCTAATACTATAGATGCACAGGACATAAGCGAACATATTACAGAATTACGCAACAGAATTATCATCGCCATAGTTTCTTTTATCATCGCAACCATCGCGTTCTTTTATTTCTCCAGTGCCATTATTAGATTCTTAGAAGCAGCTGCACCAGCAGGCTCCAGCTTCTTTCAACTCAAGCCTGGAGAATTATTCACTAGCAGTCTTAAAGTATCAGTATTCTTAGGAGTAATCATCTCTATGCCAGTCTGGCTAGGACAGTTAGAAGGGTTCCTCCGACCAGGATTGAAAGATAATGAATTAGGAATCATCAAACCAATTCTAAGATTCTCTCCGCTGCTATTCTGGCTTGGAGTCGCCTTCGCTTACTACCTGGTACTACCACCACTACTAAGTTTCTTATTAGGCTTCGGACAGGGAGTGATAGAGACTCGCTATGGCTTAGAGCATTTCATCAATCTAGAGTTATCAATTCTAAGCATCTGCGGCATAACCTTTCAATTACCAATCATCCTAATTATCCTAAGTTGTTTTCATATCATTCATAGCTCACAATTATTATCCGCCTGGCGCTATGTTATAGTCGGCGCTTTCACCATCTCTGCCATCATCACACCGACACCGGACCCTTTCACCATGAGCATTCTAGCCATGGCACTTTTAGTATTATATTTTTCGACAATTGCAGTCTTGAAGATGACAAAGCACTAAGTTTGTAAATTTGATTTCACTTGAATAATTTGACACCTGGACAAGCTGAGCGATAGACGAGAGTTGTTCAGTCAAATTATTCAAGTGCTTATAAAATTCTAAGTTCTCAACTTTGGATCAAGCCTGTGAATACTAATATCTACAAGAGTATTGGTAATGAGCAAGACAATCGAGAAAACAATAATCACTCCAGAGACTAGAAAGTAATCACGGTTAATAAATGCAGTAACAAAGTACTTACCCATACCAGGCAAAGCATAAATATACTCAACCACAAAAGAACCAGTAACCAAGAGCGCCATAATTGGACCAAGTATAGTAACTATAGGCAGCAAACTGTTTCTCAACCCATGCTTCAGCACTATAGTCCAATAACCTAAACCCTTAGCTAGAGCAGTTTTGATATGTTCTTTTCCGAGTGTTTCTAACATCGCAGATCGAGTGATGCGTGCGATATAGGCAGTAGGAGCTACTGCTAAGGTTAGTGCTGGCAGAATTATATATTCAGGACCCTCCCATAGAGCAACGGGTAACCAATTAAGCGTTAGCCCAAATATGCCGATTAAAATTCCTGCAAACACGAAGCTTGGCATAGACATGCCTAGACTCGCTAACGCTGAAGCCAGCTTACCGACAGCCTTATGTGGATAGAGCGCCGCAGCCACCCCAAGGCTTAATCCTGAAATCACAGCTAGAATAAACGCCAAGAACCCAAGTTCAAGAGACACGGGAATAGCATCGGCAAGTATATCCATAACATCGCGGTTAGGATATTTCAGACTGGGACCTAAATCAAACTTAGTTAGTAGTCCCTTCATATAGCTTAGATACTGTGATCTAAGTGGTTGATCTAAACCATACTTACGCTCAAGCTTGAGAATAATCTCAGGTGCTAAAATACGCTCCTGATCGAAAGGACTACCAGGCAAAGCTCGTAACATAAAGAACGAAGCCGTAATCAACAAGAATAATGTAAGTAAAATACCAACGAATTTTTGTGTCAAAAATTTGAACATCTATTATAGTATTTCACGAAATTAATGTACCGAGCAAGCTACGTGAGACTCGAGGTCTCTCTTTGCTCACTTACGTTCACAAAGAGAGACAACTCTCGTCCGTTTACTCCGCTTGTTCAGATGTACATTAATTTCGTGAAATACTATAGAACTTTGCCTTGATTCTGGCTACTCTGCTACTGCAACTTCTTTGATCTTCCGACCATTGTAGAAGCCACAAGCATCACAAACATGGTGAGGACGTTTTTGCACGCCACAATTAGAACAGGCAGTTAACTGCAACACTGTACCTTTCCAGTTAGCTCTTCTTTGTTGTTGTCTTTGGTGCGAATGATTTTTCTTAGGTACTGGCATGTTTTAACTCCGTTAAGGCTAAGATTCTAGCAACATTTGCCCAGAACGGCCTAGCTAGTATATATTTACTTAATAATTCCGTCATTGCGAGGAGCGTAGCGACGTAGCAATCCAGTCGAATGCACAATATTTATGACTGGATCCCGACGTCATCTGCCTTCGGCAGATTCCTCGGGATGACAGATCTCTCTTTCAACGCTTACAAACCTCTATATTAGTTTTCATGTATAATTATGTATCTATATGTCTCCAATAATGGCACAATCCGTAATAGATAGAACAGCTGATAAGCTTGAGCTTTTTGGGAAGGTTCGTGAGCTGGCTAGGACTAAGAACGTTGTCATCTTAACTCATATCTACCAGAGACTTGAAGTACAACGAGTTGCGGACTATGTCGGTGATTCATTAATGCTCTCAAAGCAAGCCCAGGAGACCGATGCAGAGATCATTGCATTCTGTGGTGTGCATTTTATGGCAGAGACAGCTAAGCTGCTCAGCCCCGAGAAGAAAGTATTACTCCCTGATATCCAGTCAGGCTGCCCGATGGCAGACATGATTAATGTCGATGACTTAAGAGCGTTTAAGAAAGATCACCCAGGCGCGCCTGTGGTTTGCTATGTAAACAGTTCTGCAGCAGTTAAGGCGGAGTCTGATATATGTTGCACTTCCACTAATGCTGTCGATATCGTTAAATCACTTAGCAGTAGCGAGGTAATCTTCGTTCCTGATAAGGGTTTGGGCGAATGGGTGCAGTATAAATTACCAGAGAAGAAGTTACATATCTATGATGGTTTCTGTCCAACGCACTGGCAGATTACCTCTGCTGAAGTAGACAAGCAGCGCACAGTACACCCTGAAGCAGTAATCATCGCACATCCCGAGTGTGATCCAGAAGTCTGGCGTAGAGCGGATTTCGTGGGTAGCACTTCAGAGATCTATAAGTTCGTAGAAGAGTCTGCTGGACGTAAGTTCATCATCCTCTCTGAACAGGGCTTAGTGGCTAGGATTCAAGCGGACTTCCCAGAGAAGGATATCGCGACGGTGTTTCCACTACCCCTCTGTCCTAATATGAAGTACCACTCGCTAGAGAATCTTTATGACGCTATAGATCAAGAATATACTGAAATAATTATTCCTGAAGAGATACTTATCCCTGCCAAAGCCACTATTGATCGTATGTTGGAGATCAGTAACCAGAAGCAAATCTGGGCAGGACCGAATAGATAGTTAAAACTTGACAAAAACCTCATAATCGTCATATAATTTCTTAATAATTAAGTATTATTTAATGCTTAATATTACAAGGGAGTAATTGAATGAGTGGAAGTGGATTTTTTTCTTATGACTACCGTAAGAGTCCTGTTGAAGTGAGCCCCGGCAATGGTCTTTGGACTTCTGCAGATAATATAAGCAGAGATGGTAGACTCAAAAACCCATCGCACTCTAGACAAGTCGGGAGATCGAGGTCACAGATTTCTCGTGAGTCCTCAAGAGCATTTGACGCTCAAGTGTTGCAAGATTTAGCTGATTGGAATCGCAGTAGAGAAAGAGGGTCTGCAACACAGAGAGAACAATCCATTGCATTACATCACCCAATAAGAGATCATTTAGATCCAGATGCATTAGCAGTTTTTCAAGAACATCCTGGAACAGCTCTGTGGAAAGGAGTTGGCGAAAAGGGAGACCCGTTTAACCCTGCAAATATAGAAGCCAAACTTCATCCAGGTCTTAGTGAGTCTGAAGCAATAACTTTTGAAGCAGGTGCTGTAATACATGCATCGGGAGATGTTGGTACAGCATACGACAGACCAGCTGGTGAAATCCTAGCTAAAGTTACAAAGAGTGACCCAGATAAAATGCCAGAAAATGAAATGAGAACAACACTTAGAACGTTAGCCCAACCTTCATTCGATGTTGATAGTCTTGCACCAGACCAAAAGACAAAAGTAGGAGAACACGTAAGAAAACTAACTGGTTTAGCTATAGAAGATCATGTAGATGACTTATTGAATGCTAGAACTGATCCCAAAGCGGCATCTAAGGATCTTAGCCGAACTCTAATTCATTTACGTGAAACTAGGAACGCCTCTGGGGTTCAGTTACCAAGCCTCGTAGCTTAAATTACTAAACTCTGAAGCTTATTTAGCAAATTCATCTTCAAATCTAGCTTCAAATTCATCTTCAAATTTAGCCTGTCGAACTTCACCGTATTCTTTCATAGCACGAGATAATCCATTACAAGCTTGATAAAAAGCAAATGGATCTAATTCATCAGTAGAAAGTATTCCTTGGTAGCGATCAGCATCTTCTGCTGATATAACACCTTTCTCAAGAGCATTATTAATAAGCACTTGAGCAAACTTCAGTAACGCCTTTTCTCTATCAGGAGTGTAAAGCTCCATATTACTTCCATTACTCCAACTTTTTAACATTACAGAGATATCCGTTGATCTAAATAAATCTTCCCAATCGTTATTAGTAAGGATTCCATTGTCTATTGAAGTCTGCAATAGTCCATTAAAAAGTTCAAATGCTTTAGCTCTATAAGTCCCTTGACCGCCAAAGAAGCTAGGTACGTTTTGATTAAGGTTCAATAATCGCGCTAAACTTCCTAACTCAAAGAAACCTAATAAGGTTTCATCAGAAATTTTCTCATTTTTATGAAGTTGAATAATTGTGTTTGCAAAATTAATTGCAGAACTAAATTCATGCATATCTAAACTATTAAAAGTTGGATGGCTAAGTACAGGTTCAATTATTGCAAGCCTCCTAGCTAATTCTGGAGTTTTCAATTGATCACTTAAATAAGGATGTATAGAATTAATTAATTGCATTTTCGCTAATAAACCCATATCTCGAATATCTACAGGTGTAACTTTATCTAATGGCGTACTATCCATAAACAAATCATTTGCTATAAAGTTTCGATCAAAGTCTTTATTAGGATTATCATCTAATTGAGTACGAACCCATCTCATAAAGAATTGAGCTCTTAAATAACCTGCTTGAGGATGAGTAACAGTCTCATCTGCCAGTAACTCATCTATCAATCCAAATGATTGACTTTCTTCCATTTCGGGCAATTTACCCAATACCTCTGTTAAAAACTTACTTTCATCTAAACCTTCAAGCAATAATTTCTTTAGTTCTTCGCCCAAAAAGTTTGCAGCAAAAGGATTAAGCTCTCCATTGCTCTCAAGTTCAAAGATTTTTTTATAAGAATCAGTTTCCTTATAATCAATATTATTTTCAGAGAAACTACTATCAGCTTCAGCCAAAGGTCCTAACTCAGCTTCAGGTTCAAGTTCTACACTTATAGGTTTTCTTTCATCTGAAATAACTGGCTCGTGCTCAGGAGCGGCAAGTGCTCTTACTGAAGCTTCATTTACAGCCTGTTGAATTTGAGAAGCTGCTGGAAGTTTCTCATCAGCACGAGCCGGTTCCGTAGCAGTTGTAGCTGCTGCCATAGCAAAGGGTAACCCCCAAACTCCAATAGTTTTGCCAAAACTCATCATAGTGGAGCATTGTAACATAGCGTATAAAATAAGATCATATGCAAATTATTCACGCAAAAGCTATACATTTTGTTGTAGAATTTTATGTTGATGAGATTCTCGTTATCATCTCTTATCCCTCGCTCAACTACCTCAGCTGCAAACATAGCAACTGTAGTAGTAGATCCACCACGAGTAATAGATCCGCCACAAGTCACAAGAACAACCCCCTTAACTGGTATGACTGCAGCTCAACTAGCAACTCCAAAGAATAGTCAAGAGGTCGAAGATCAAATAAATTTCCTGTGTAAATCAGATGTCGAAACTAGAGCTGATACCAATCGACAGTTTTATGAAGATTTTTGGGACTCGAGTAGAGAAGAGCGAACAGAGTTCTTTAAAGATCTCATATCAGTGAATGGTGCATCAATAGGATTTCTACTCAGGAATAAAACTTTTATTGAGAGCACTTTACTACCAAAATTTCTACCAATGAACACTCAAGCTAGGCAAGACGCAGAGAAAAAGAGACCTGGCACTAGTGCATATGAAAACGGTATGAATTTTGCAAATTATATAGCAACGGTTTTAGGTAAGGGCGGACATATAGATATGCTTGCTAATGTACTCTCTGCCATGGTAACAGCGATACATGACCATCCTATTGATACTAATCAATCGAATGAAATGAATGAAATCATTTTCGGGAAAAGACTATCTACTTTTCTTTTGGAAGCTGGGGCAATCAAATTAGCTCAGAACATCCATAGCTTCGATAACACTCCAAGTGCTTGGAAAGTTCCCTTGGAGAACTCTAAATCAGAAGCAGATCCTATGGGTTATGAGGCATTTGTTAAACAAGCCCGAAAAACTCTTCCCCCTGAACTATTCACTAATATTGAGATCCCCATAGATGGTCATCGAGGAGCTGGAACTTACTTAGATACTTACGCGATCAAATTCAAAGCAGAATATTTACAACAACACCCTGAGTATAAAGAAAATAATTTCGTGTTGCAATTAGTGAAACCTGGAGCTGGACTAAGATCTCAAGCATCACTAAATTTAGTCATAGATGCCATGGAAGCATTGATGAGCAAGAAACAAGATGCTAAGGAATCTTTATCAGGAATAGTAGATGTATTCAAAGAAACGCAGCACTTAATGCAAGAAGAAACTGATTTAACTTTAGTACCAGAGAAAGCTAAAATGGCAGAGAAGCTTTATGAAGGACTAAGAGTAGAATTACCAAATATAGAAATAGAGTTTCATACACCGGGATTCTTTGATTACAATAAAAATTTTAGGATCTGCAGAGATCTCAAAGGTCAACATTTCAATGATATTTTCAAGAACGATCCAGCTAAACTTTCACTTAAAAAAGAAATCGCACTGGCAATTCTTATTAGTGAATTATATATGATGCTCACAGGCAAACCCTTTGATCATGATAGACATGGAGCCAATCAAAATATAGAAGTACTAAAACATCCTACTAAGCCTGGTAAGCTGTTAGTCAGGATAGGTAATTTTGATGAGCATGGCATCATTCTTACGCCACCGACAACAGCACAGAAAGAAATCTTCGCTAATGTTTTATTAGATGCTTTAGCTAATAGTGCTATCAATGGATTTAATCCTGTATCTTCCTTAAAGCATACTTTTGGTCGTGCTCAAGCAGCCGCGCAAAGCAGTAAACAAACCATCAATGACACTAACTATGTTAATCATATGATTAATGCTGTATTGAAGCATGGCGATTACAGAGCCGTTCTGGCACAATACAGTAAGGATGGCAAACTACATGAAAGCAAAACTCAACTGTATAAGAATTTACTCAAAGCTCTTAAAGTAGTTATTAACACAGGTCATGTCGACCCAGTTATCAGTAAAGTCTTCGCTGAAAGACTTAAGAAGATTAGGTTACAGCTAGTCCCTGGTGCTAGTAAATATGCGGCTAACAGACTAGGATTAACAGACGAATTAAGAAGAAGAGCTGAATTCTATCCCAGACCAAATGCTAAAGAAGCACAATATACAAGCCGCTTAAAACAACTGATGGGGGTTATGGCACTAATGGCAGCACCTGCAGCACTACAATACACCAGAACAAACCAGAGAACACTAACATTCCCACTGGGTTACAAATCTAGGTTTTAAGATTTTAAATCAGCATCAGGAAGCTTCAGCACATCAGGAAGCTCATTAAATATATTCACTAAGACTTCATCAGCCACAGGAGAAACTTTATTCCAATCCAATTCACCATTAGGATCAGAAACTTTCTGGATCTCGCTTATAGCTTCATGGGCTGTTTTGATCATTAGCTCTAGCACTTTAAACTCAGGACCTTCACCTTCAGCGATTGCGGTCTTAAGCCTCTCAGCCAACCCATCTAATACATGTAAGTCTTGAGCCACTTGCGCTGCAGGAGTCTCAGAGCCTCTAATACCAGTACCTATATTAGGATGGTAGTGTCTCGCCAAGCTCCACGCTGATATATAGAGTGCCTGAAACTCTCTAGCCATAGCATCTGGCGTAAAATAAAGATCTGCTCTTGAAGACACCCATTGAACTTCTTTATTAAGCTTCTCTGCTGAGCTTGAACCCTCAGAAACGCTACCTTCAGCCATAGAACGTAAAGCAGAATTAATAGATGTTTCTATACCTTGCAAGCAACTGTCTAGATTCAATTGAGCTTCTGACAACGCCCCTTCTGCTCTTGGATAGACTTGAGCCATTCGATCCCTAATAGAGTCTCTAGCCTGTTCCATTGCAATCACATGTGGTGCTTGTTCTATAGCAAAGTTGAATTGCTTTGAAATTATATCTGCTATTTTTATAAGATTAGCCTTCGGATTAGGTTTCCATGCAGATTGTTTGAGGTTGTATAAACTTGCTAAATATCTCTCTATGACACCTTTAGCACTCTTAGTCTCGGCATGAGAATTAGTAACGCTTATATCATCCCAAAGAGCTTTAGCTTTAGTTATTGCATCGTCAAGTGTTTCAGTGACACTAGCAATAATATCTTTATTCGTCGTTGCTAATTGGATTCTGTTAACCTGATCCATGCCCTCCGCTAACAATTGATTACTCACCTGCCCCTTCAATGCAGCTGGAAGAGTAACATCACGAAGTGATTGCAAGGTAGCCTGTGTTACTGCGCGAGGACCACTAATTAAAGGCACTGCTGGTGGAGTGTCAATATCAGGCCAAGCCACTAGAGCACTCTCACGAGCTGCATTGTATGACTGACTTAATCTAACAACCCTTCCAACATTACTCAATTGCGCTTCTAATTGTTTAGCAGTTTCTGTTGCTTGATTCAGGTCATCTCCGCTCAAATCAGCACTAGTTTTCTTAGTTAGAGCTTGCAATCTAGCTAGATCAGCATAGACTCCTTGATAAGCTGCTCCCTCTAGCCGAGGATCCGCATCAAGACTAAGTTGTGGCGACACTAATAGAGCACGTTGTGAAGCAGACTCATAAACTTTGGTTATTTCTTGCTTAGTTGCCTCACTGATGATCTCTAAAGCCTCAGCATGATGAAGTTCAGCTCTTGCTACTAAAGGAGCTTGTGCCTCTGGCTCAATAGTTACTTTAGCTGTTTCTTTAAGTTTTAATAACTGACTCATTAATTCAGCAAACTTCCCTTGTTGAGTTTCTTTATCAGCAACAGCCAAGTAAGCAGCTGAACGAATACCTCTGAATTCTTTAGGACCAGCTTTGGCTTGTGTCAATAGATCTTCATAAAGATCGTCTATCTGCCGTGAAACAGGTTTAGCTGAATCAGCTTCTGTAGTCTCAGCCTTAACTGGCATTCCGCCGTTATCACGAATGATTGAGTTAATAAGACTAGTAGTGAAACTAACTTCCTTGAGAATTTTAGTTAAACTTGAACTGTTTTCCAATTCAGCTAGTGCCTTTTCAAGACCTAAGAGTTCATTCAAAGCTCTAGTAAAACGAGCTGGATACTCATGATCTTTAACATCAGGTTCAACCTTAATATCCCACCCTTTAGTATCAGCAAAACTTCGCGCTATATTGATTGTCGAACTAATTTCTATCAAGGCTATTGCTCTTGCATGTAATGCTTGAGCCGTAACTAATGCAGTCTGCTCTGACTTAGGAAGCTTTTGCAATTCACCTCTGATAGTTGCTATGGCAGTGTTGAATTGCGTACTGCGATAGTGACTGTCACCTGGTTTTGGCGCAGCACTTAATCTTTTACTGATGTCAATATCTAATGCCTCTATTTGCTGCAACTCACCATTTTTTTGTGTTGTTTGGTGTAGTGTCTGTTTCTCTCTCACTATTTCTCTAAGGGATTTTTGACATTGTTCACTCAATTCTTTTGCTTTGACCAAGTCAGAGTATGTTGGCACTGTCTTTTCAGCTAGCGAGAGTAACTGTCTCCAGCGCGATCTAAACGATACTAATGAAGCACTACTTGTTTCATGAGTTGTGTATAGTTGATCAGCAATGCCTTTCAAATGTTGATCACTATCTACGAAAATTCTCACACCATTGACTACTGATGTGATGCCTGCTTTACCAACTGCTTGTCTAATATTATTCAAATACTCTTCGGCTTTGGATACTATATCGGCAGTCAAATCTTGAACAGCCATTGCTGACCAAGATTTGAAATCTGTTTCAGCTTGGGATATTAATTCAGTATTTGAATTACTGGTAGATACTTTGCTTAAATCTTGTACTTCAAGATACGCTTGATTAATCTTCTGCCAATTAGTCTTAGAACTCTTTGTAGTAGCAGCTTGTCCTACCTTGCCCATCAACATCATTGTTTTCATATCCATAAAATAAATAGCTCCTTGCCTTATCTTGTATTAAAAT
>CAYPGT010000003.1:0-4773 GCA_964410425.1 uncultured Gammaproteobacteria bacterium | reverse complement strand
CATTGTTTTCATATCCATAAAATAAATAGCTCCTTGCCTTATCTTGTATTAAAATAAAACATATTAGGATAATAAGTCAATTTATAAGTACATAATAGACGATGAAATCCGCATAATTACAGCCTTAATCTAAGCATTATTAGCCAAAGATAAATCATTAAGAAACTATAAACTAACTGTTTTCTGTTTCAACGGAAGAATGAGCGTAAAAGTACTACCCTCACCTTCAGCGCTCTTGGCAGAGAGTGAGCCTTGATGTTTATCACAAATAATCTTGCAGAAGGTCAGTCCTATACCAATGCCGTTATACTCTTCAACCTTATTGAGTTTTTGGAATTGCTTAAATATAGCTTCTGAGTCATCACTGCCAAAACCAACTCCATCATCCTCTATCTCAATCTTCACCAAATCACGACTAGTAGTGATCTCAATGCGAATAGAAAGACTAATATTCGGATAACGAAATCTTATAGCATTACAAATCAAACTTCTAAATAATTCAGAGATCAACATTGGATCAGCCTCTATCATCGGTGGATTACCGACTATCTGAATCTGCACATGATTCTCCTCTAGCTTAGGCTTAAGCTCGTCTAACACTGCATCAAATATTTTTCCTAATCTTACTTCCTGAAATTTAATTTCTTGATTAGTCATAGTGGAATATTTATATAGAGTCTCCAGCAAACTTTTCATCTTCAAACTAGTACTCTCAATGCTTTCTATATAGGCTAGACCCTGCTCGTCAAGCTTGTTTCCATATTTAATCTTCAGTTTATTACTTAGGTCGAGAACTTTAATTAACGGCTCTTGAAGATCATAAGAAACTATGGTTGCAAAACTTTGCAGAGCCATATTACTCTTCAATAAATCTTTAAGCAGAGTTTCTAATTGCAAATCCATTCTGTAACAGCTCCCAAAGAAGTCTAATCACTTTATTCCTAAGTTAAAGCTTTGGTTAACAAAAACCCCGATTTTTAACGCTCCCATAACCTTCCCTCAACAGGACTAAAATCTCCTTCAGCTAGCAATAAAATGCTTGAACTCCAGTCAGAATGACCGATACATGAATCATACGCCCACAGCAAACAAATAAACGGGGGACGTAAACCAAAGGAGAAGAACAATGTTAAAAGAAATAACCAGAGAACAAATGAACCAGAGTAAGCTAACCAATTCGGTTAAAATACTTCTGTCTAAACAAAGAAGTAAGGAGCTAACAGAAAGGAACCAACAGAAGAAGTTGGTGTTCCTCACTGATTTTGACGACTTGCTACAGCTAAGCCCGATTCGCTTCTTTAATCAGAGACTAGCCCTCACACAAATAGCCGACGATTATAGATTCTTCATGCAGCTAGATAGAATTATTCGCTGTATTTAGATCGGGACTCAATTCTCTTCTCACTCACGCTTACTTGCAGGCGCCTGCAGTTTTTTTACATATGAAAATCACCAAACTATTACTAATTAAGACCTCGACGATTATTCTAAATCTGAAATTCGCTCAGTAGATTCACGTAACGCTGCTCGAACCAAGGCATATATATTTCTAATCTTAATTGTTTGATCATTAGCCAGTTCCAAGCTTTCAAGCTCTGCAGCTAAATTAATCCCTCTAGATTCTACTAAGTTGCATACCTCTTCCTTAGCACCAAGTATTTGCAAGGTACGCAGCATGTGATTATCATCATCAAGTATTTGCTTAAGCTCTTCAGCGCTCAAACTGAACTTAGCACTTGGCTCCATCTCATCAGAGCTTACTTTAGACCGACATTTACTAAGCTCCAAGAGTAGCCGCATAGTATTAGTAAGTTTACTGAGACCTACAGAGTCTAAATTATTCGCCAAATATTTTAGTGCGATACGAACCTCTGACCCTGAGAGAAATCCAGACGGTGAACTACCACCCTGAATAAGGAATATAGTATTAATCGAATCAGGAAGATCCCATTTAGTTTTTATAGCTTCTGCTTCATCTTTAGTAATATACTTAGCTGCAACAAAACTATCTAAAGCTTGATTAAACCGTTCAACAGACATAACAAAAGTATTTAAGCTATCAAGTTTAGTTGTATCAGAGGACACCATAAATCGTTTTGCAAAAGTTTCTGGTATAAGCATTTTTAATAATTTGTTTTTTTGCTCTGATGTTAGAACTTGACTGCGATTAACATAGCAAGCGAAGCTAAGCCACCCGTCCATAAACGGCTAAGCTTTTTTGGTTGATACTGATTAGAACCTTGATCAACTCTCACAGAATCAAGTTTAACATAATTGCACAGTTTGCAGGCTAAATTAGTTAAGCGCTTAACTAATTTAATGGCTAAAACGCTTTTGATATACTGTTATCGTAACTATCTTACATTGGAGACATTAATGACACCCACTACAGCAGCACCTCAAGATTTCAGTTCTATGTGGACAAAATATATAGAACTTGACGACAGGGTAAGGACTCTTGAACTAGATCAATCAAAATTAAAAGCAACTCAAGAAAAAATGCCAGGAATAATTCTTGCTCAAACCGAAGAACGTATCAAAGAACGTATTCAAGAAGCCGAGAAAAATTGGACAGAAACTTTTACAGATCTATTTTTTGGATTAAATACTGCCATCGTCAATATTGCAAGGCATCTCAAAACCACAGTTAGCAGCCTCATGACTAAGCCAGATGAAAGTAACCTAGATCCAGAGTCTGCTGCTGCTAGAGATCCTCGTTATCCCATGATACTCGCTGGACTCAGTAAACTTGAGCCTTTACCAAAAGCTACCGACGCTGCAATAGAGTTCATCTGGAGAATAAGAGACCCTGAAAATAAATTAGGCTTCGAAGAAAATTTCAAAAGGACTCTTTCAATTGCAATCACAAATATTGAAGAAAAACTTCTTCTCAGGAGCTACAGAGGTAAAGTTCCTATTACTGAATTAACTGGACACTTTAACAGACATATGACTATTCGCAATCTCCTAGCTAAAGATCTCTCAGGAAATTTAAGAGCTGAGGCACTTTGGAATGATGATCAAAAATCATCGTTTAGTTACATTGTATTCAAGGCTATTATTGAATATTTAGATGCGCTTGGACTTGCAGGTAGCAGATAGGACTAGAGTTTTGGTAAAAATGGCACGCCCGACAATGGATTATTTCAGCAACTTTGAGCATGGGTTTGAGGTTGAGATGATGCTAATTCGGAAGTTTACTAATAGAATCGCATGCTAATATATATGTAAGTATGAGGATGGGCGAAAATCATCAGTTCCTTTTATACAAATCTGCAAATGGTCAAGTAAAACTAGACGTTTTTTTACAAGATGAAACGGTGTGGTTAACCCAAGATAAAATAGCGGCATTGTTTGGAGTACAAAGACCAGCTATAACGAAACACCTCAAAAATATCTTTGAAAGTGGCGAATTAGAGGAGGTTTCAGTTAGTTCCATTTTGGAACTAACTGCTAATGACGGAAAGCAATACTCTACCAAAATCTATAATCTCGATGCCATTCTTTCAATTGGCTATCGGGTTAATAGCATTCAAGCAACTCAGTTCCGCAAGTGGGCAAGTACGGTACTTAAAGAATATATTATCAAAGGCTTTGCGATGAATGATGAAAGACTTAAAAATCCTACGCAAACTTTTGGTCAAGATTACTTTGAAGAACAGCCTGCTCGTATTAGAGATATTCGTTCTAGTGAGCGCAGATTCTATCAAAAGATCACTGATATTTACGCAGCATGCAGCGTTGATTATGATCTTAATACAGAGATTACAAAAAACTTTTTTGCGACAGTTCAGAATAAGCTTCATTTCGCGATTACAGGACAAACCGCAGCAGAAATAATTCATAGCCGGGTAAATAGCAAAAAAACCAATATGGGTCTAACCACTTGGAAAAACGAACCCAAAGGAACAATCAGAAAAACAGATGTAGTTATCGCCAAAAACTATCTTAGCGAGTCAGAGCTAGAAGGACTCAACCGTATTGTCACTAAGCTTGATGCTTTCTTACAATTTAACGAAAAAGAAATCCTACAAAACAGCGGCACTATTAGTCATGAAGTTGCTATTGCACTTGCTGAAGATGAGTTTGAAAAATATCGAATCGTTCAAGATGAAAAGTATGTTTCTGATTTCGATGAAGAGGTGAAGAGGTGTTTGGAATAAACAAGTTAACGAATTACATTATTTAGTTTAAATCGTTTTGGAGTATATCTTCTGCAATTTCGTTTAAAATCTCCTCTGAAATTCCAAACTTGTCTTTAAGTCTCAATCTGACAATATCATCAAGTTCTGCAATAATTTCTGAACTACTGTCAATCTCTTCCTTTAAAATAGTTGCCATTTTCAACGGATCTCTTGTAAATGTTGCTGCATAATCTTTAAAAAAATCATGAGCATAGTAATTTCTTTTGTCCTTTATAAATTCCAATTTTTCAAACTCATCTTTGTTAAAGAAAGGTTTCAAATTATTCACAAGACGTCCCATTGTCTGTTCACGTAATTTTGAGCGTAATTTATCATGATCATCTCTATGTGCTTTCTTAAGCATTAATGTATGAGAGATATACAACGTAGTTAAATTTTCTTCAAAACATTGATAGTTATATATTAGGAGTCCAAAAAATGCAAAGACATCTTTCTCTGGTTCTGTTTCGTTTAAGTCTGGTGCTGTATATTTACTCATGAAAATTTAAGATGACAAATATTTGAATTGCCATAAAGTTTTACTTGAAACTTTGCTTAATTTGATGATGATCCTGCATGATAATGGCAC
>CAYPGT010000002.1:53357-75959 GCA_964410425.1 uncultured Gammaproteobacteria bacterium | reverse complement strand
AATATCAATGACACTAACAAGCTCAGCTTTTCATGAATTACACCATCGAGTTCCAATGTTAAGAAAGGTTCCATCTACTGCGATATGGACAGAAGAAGATTCACGATGCGGTATTGATAAAGCTGAGGTTAGAAATCTTTTTACAGCTGAAGCTGATTTAATATTGAGAGAATTGAGGAAACCTCTTGCAGAAGTATCACCAATAAATTTACTGAAAGTACATCGAATAGTTTCAGCATCTCAGCGCTTACATAGACTACTTACTGACCTTACTAAAAAAACATTTGAGATACTTTCTCCTCATTTTAATAAATATCTCCGTAATCGAGTGAAAAAAGCTGCAGAGTCAAATGACTATAACTTTAAGAGTTCTATTCAAAAATTTGCTAACAGAACAAGAAAGACACGCACTATTTTAGAAAGAGATGAAGATCCACAAATAAAAAAGGACGGAAGTGTTTTTCAGCTGATATTAAATTTTGGAATTAAAAATACAGCTCATCTAAGTTATTCACTGTTCGCAGTGATTCCTTCAGTATTTTATCGCCAATATAATCGACTTCCTCATCCGGATGAATATAAGGCAATAGCTGAATCAGTTTTACCATTTATGCTAACTATTTCTTCTGGTCATGATGATATATTCAATGGAGGATTAATGCATCTTCTTAGAAGACCTAAATTTATTGCAGATCCTTTTCATATTACTTGTAAAGATGAGGGAAACATTCATCAAGGAATTGAATATGATTATCCTCTTCAAGCAATTGATTTTCAGGTAATTGACAATAAAATAGAGCTTTCTAATGCATTTATTGAAGCAGCTCAAAAAATGGTTGATAAAAGATTTAGACATGGTCATATTAATGTAAATGAGCCTAGAACAGGTTGCTCAGGACTACCTTTAATACCTCTAATCCATCAATGGTGTTTTAAAGTAGCAGAGTTTTCTATGTTCAATAATCCTGAGAAAATTTATAGACTTAACGCTTAGCTTTGCACAGCTCTATATCTTTCTTAATCTGTTTAATCAAATCCTCTGCAGAGTTAAATTTAATTTCATCTCTGAGTTTTCTATTAAGCTTGAGAGTAATAGTTTCACCATAAATATCAGCATTGAAATTTAGTATGTGTGCTTCTATGATAACTTCATCACTGTCAGTAAAGCTTGGTCTGGTACCAATATTCATAACACATTGATATGTTTGTTTATGGACTATGACTTGACCACAGTAAACTCCCTTAGCTGGTATAACCATATCTTCAGGTAGCTTGAGATTAGCAGTAGGGAATCCCAACTTAACTCCACGTCTGTCTCCCTCTATAACCTTGGAAATAATCATAAACTGATAACCCAATATCTTATTAGCTTGGTCAACCTTGCCCTGGGTAATTAGTTCTCTAATCATCGAACTACTGACTATTTCGTTATTAAATTTATGAGCATCAATAATTTTCAATTGAACTTTATGCTCTAATGCCCATGACTGCAACATTAGAGGAGTCCCTGAACGGTTCTTGCCAAAGTGATGATCGTAGCCAGTGCTGATAAACTCTACATTGAGAATCTCCATTAAATATCTTTTTAAATAGTCTTGAGCACTAGTATTCATCAATGTTTCATTGAACTCTAATATTAGAGCATAATCAATTCCCAGCTCTTCGAAAATGGCTAACCTTGTATCCAGGTTAGTGATTAGTTTTGGTGCTCCTCCACGCGTTAATTGGCGTGGGTGGTTAGCTAGTGTGATGACGGCAGTCTTTATGTTATGAGAATGAGCGTAGTCAAGTGTTGCCTGAATTACTTCTCTGTGACCCAGATGTACTCCATCAAACATGCCAAGAGCTACTGCCGTCTTAGACTGAAGTTGAGGGGAATTAGCATGGAGAATTTGCATTAATTATAAATTTCGTCAGTGTAGAGTTCACTTGGCTTAATTTTGCCAGCGTATAAAGCCTTGCCAATGATGATACCGTCAATATTTGGGAACTTGTTTTGCATATTTTTTATGGTGAGTACATCATCTAACTCTCCTACACCGCCACTACAAATGACCTTCACTTTAGGGCAGGCTTCAAGCAAAGCGGCTAAGGATTCAGTATTAGGACCTTCTAAGGTGCCGTCTCTCGCGATATCAGTATATTCAATCAGCTCTAGACCGTGCTCAGTGAACTCATTTACAATATCTGCAGCTTTCTTATCAGAGCTTTCTTGCCAACCTTGAACTGCTAAGTAGCCGTCCTTGCAATCTAGTCCCAGTACGATCTTCTTACCACCAAACTCTTTCAGAGCTTTCTTCACTAATTCTGGATCTTTAACAATGACACTACCTAATATAACTCTCTGAGCTCCAACATCGAGTAATTTCTCAATGCTGCTCATACTTCTGATACCACCCCCCACTTGAACAGGTATATGTGTATCATTGATGATCATTTTAATTACTGCGATATTGTGTGGTACTCCAGTTCTGGCTCCGTCTAAGTCAATCACATGTAAATATTCAGCGCCTAAACTCTTCCATCTCTTAGCAACGAAGTCAGGATTATTATTATAGGTTTCACTATTATCAAACTTGCCTTGAAATAGACGCACACACTTCTCATCCATGATGTCGATAGCAGTATAAATATTGAATTTCTTCTTATCGTTTAGTTTCTTGTTTAGCATGTTCTGTGGCTAATGCTACCATAAGTTTAAGCTGTATTTACTCTTCTTGTTCGTCTATTTATTTTAGTAAAATATGCTTTTATTATATTTTTAATTTGTTTATTTTAATCAACATATATGATGTGCTAATATCTGGCTATGCAAATTTTACCAACTTTAACTCGGATTTATGGAGGAAATCAAGGTACTGATAGTTTATCTGCGGACGATGCTGTTGATCTGTCTGGTCAAATGGTCAAAGGTTTACAGGCTGATATTGGACGTTATGCAAGGGCGGTTGTAGCAGCAGTAGATGCTCAGTTTAAAAGAGAGAACTCAGATGCTGAGCTTTTAGGTAAGTGGCAAACATGGAAAGATCTTCCTCATGTGGAGTGGAAAATTGATACCGCAAATCCTGGTAAAACATTGTCTAGTATTCGAGCTACGAAAGGTCAAGCTAAAGAGCTTTTTGAAGTAAATGCTACTCCAAAATTGCATGGTTCAATTAAGTGGAAGAGTTCCAATCCGCACTTGGGAATTGTTCTGGCTAATTTAGAAGGTATTAGAGGTAGCGGGAAATTGCGTCAAGTTGTAGGGACTCAATTCTCAGGATGGCAGCTTGGATCTTTTGCAAATTTAACTAATAACTTAACAAAGACTAGTTTGGTAAATGGCGATGAACCTAAAGGCCAAATACTAAGAACTTTGATGCCAGTCGTTTTGAGTAGTAAGGAAGCTTTTTCTGAGGATAAACAAATAGCAAGAGTGAAAAAAATTTCAAGTAACTCTGAGTTTAGAAGACTTGATGATGGATTTAAGATTCTTGTTGATAATGATGGTGAATTAATAGTAAGAATGAAAGATGATCAAATTATTAGCGTTGAACGTCGCAATCAAGACTCTAACATGATTCTAGCCATAGTTAAATCTAGAGGAAAGCTGAGTCTAAATCCAACGGATGCTAAGGTCGTATTTTTTAATGGATTGACGACTATCAATGGGTTACCTGATTTAAATCGGAATACTGATGATCTAACAATTAATCAATATGCTCCTAAGACAATTGAAGTTTTATTGAGAGAGGCTGAAGCGATACGTGATCTCTATTTCTATGGTAATAGTGTCACGAGTTCTCACAGAATTACCAAAGATTATTGTTTCGAAAGGATTGATAATCCAGGTGGGGAATCGTATTTCAAAGTGAAAGGACCAAAAGATAACGAATTGGAAGTGCGTATGAATACTGAAGGTAAAATAATGAGTATTCAGCAAAGAAATGCACAGCAGCTAGTTAGTGTAATGCCTACTGATCATGAGCCTGTGAATCTAGAGACCAAAGTAGATTTTTATGGACCGGGGTCAAAAGAGTTCTCAAGTACAATTACTACAGGTGATGAAGCTGCATTGCATCCGAGAGTGCTTCAATTTCAACAAAGAGTGAGCAGGGCTCTATCGCCAAAAGCTAATGGTCAAGCTAAGCCTGTGTCAGAAAGTGGTGGCGGGCAGAATAATGACTTATTTGTTCTAATGTCTAGTGCTGCTGGACCTCAAGAGAAAGTGGTTACACTTGATACAAGTCCAACCGAGTTAGAAAGGCGTCTAGGTTTGGCTGAAATTCACTAATTCTATTTACTTCGTATAATCGCGCTTCACTGGCTTAACCTGACTGATATCTACAGCTTCGTAGCTAAGCTCAGGTTCTCCGTTCTTGTAAGTAGCGATAGTTGTTTTCAGCCATTCATCATCGTTTCTATCTGGATAGTCTGGCTTGTAATGCGCACCACGGCTCTCATTACGCGCTAAAGCACCTTTAGTAATCAGCTTAGCGATGTCCAGCATATGATAAAGCTCACGAGTATAGAATAAGCTCTGGTTAGACCACTTACTAGAGTCAGGAATCTTAACGCGCTTAAGCCTATCTTGATACTCACTAAGTTTCACCAGTGTTTCTTCTAGTTTTTTGTTGTATCTCACCACTGTGACATTGTCTGTCATGACGTCACCCATCTCTATATGTATCTGACGAGCGTTCTCTGAGCCAGTTTGCGAGGTGAATTTATTGATTAAGTCTTCTTCTGCTCTTAACTGTTTCTTGAATTCATCTTCTTTAACATCAGTTATACACTTCTTCAGCCCCTTAATATATTCAAACGCGGAAGTACCAGCAAGGAAACCACCATAAGTACAAGAGAGTAGAGAGTTAGCTCCCAACCTGTTAGCACCATGATATTGATACTCACATTCCCCAGCTGCAAAAAGCCCCGGAATATTAGTCATCTGTTTCTCGTTATCAACCCAGAGTCCACCCATACTGTAATGCACGGAAGGGAAGATCTCCATTGGTACTTTGTGAGGATTAGTGCCTTTGAATTTTTCATAGATCTCTAAGATACCGCCAAGCTTACGATCTAAGGTTTCACTTGGTATATGTGACACATCCAAATACACACAGCGTCTGCCTTCTACGCCGAGCTTCTGGTTCACCACTACATCAAAAATTTCACGAGTAGCCACATCGCGTGGCACCAAGTTACCATACTTAGGATATTTTTCTTCAAGGAAGTACCATGGCTTACCATCCTTATAGGTCCAAATCCTGCCACCCTCACCACGAGCCGATTCGGACATGAGGCGATCCTTGTCGCTGCCTGGGATTGCTGTAGGGTGTACCTGAATAAACTCACCGTTAGCGTACTTCACGCCTTGTTTATAAGATGAAGATGCTGCGATACCATTGTTGATAGCACTATTAGTAGATCTACCATAAACATTTCCTGGACCACCAGTAGCAAGTATTACAGCATTAGCCTTAAACACTCTAAGCTCCATAGTGAGCAGGTTCTGTGCCACTACACCACGACATACTCCCTCGTCGTCAATTACGTTTGAGAGCATTTCCCAACCTTCGTATTTTCTAACTTTACCTTCCGCTTCAAATCTGCGTACTTGCTCGTCGAGCGCATAGAGTAACTGTTGACCAGTTGTTGCACCAGCAAACGCTGTGCGATGGTATAGAGTCCCACCGAATCTACGGAAGTCCAAATGTCCTTCTGGAGTACGATTGAACATCACTCCAAACCTATCGTACATGTCGATAATGCCAGGAGCAGCATCACACATACGTTTAATAGGACTTTGGTTGCCTAAGAAGTCACCACCATAAACAGTATCGTATAAATGTTTAGAAGTATCATCACCCTCACCCTTGATATTCTTAGCGGCGTTGATTCCACCTTGAGCACAAACTGAGTGTGAACGTTTAACTGGTACTAAGGAGAGCAAATCTACGGTGCAGCCATTTTGTACAGCTTTAAGAGCTGCACCCAATCCTGCTAACCCCCCACCAACTATAACTATGTTTTTTTCTGCTGCCATAATACTCAGATTTTATGATATCAGTAATTTAAGCACAGGGGTAAATCTGCCGTCATTGCGAGGAGGGCGAAAGCCCGACGTGGCAATCCAGACTAATTATTAAGCTATGACTGGATCACGACGTCGCGCTGCGCGCTCCTCGTGATGACGAAATCCAGAAAATAAGCGAATTATGTTACTTTTCAGTCAATTTGTGGAAGATAATAGAAGTACGGCGGATATTATTCTGCAATTGGGGGATGGATGAACGGTATTGGGGCGGTAGCTTATCCATATTATTTTTTTAATGGTGTTAATAGTCGGGCTGCGATAACTGCAGGACGAGAAATAAGAGACTTGGCTGAGAAATTATCCGAGGGAGCTTATGTGATTAAAGCTACTGAAATCGATAGAGCTGAGATCAGAATGAGGCACTAATTAGTATCACCGTTAGTTTTCCTTGACTCGGGGTAGAGTTAAATAAGGAGAACTATATGAGCAAATTATTAGCAGGTAAGGTAGCGGTGATCACCGGAGCAGGTAGAGGTATCGGTCAGGCGACCGCAGAGCTTTATGCGCAGCACGGAGCGAAGATAGTTATAGCTGATATAGATGCGGCACCAGCAGAAGAAACGCTGAAGCTCGTTAGAGCAGCGGGTTCTGATGGAGTGGTAGTGGCTGGTAACATCGTTAAGCGCGAAGATTGCGACAAGATTATTAAAGCAGGAATGGATCTGGGTAATGGTTCTATAGACATACTTGCAAACGTAGCGGGTATCACTCGCGATGTGGTTATACACAAGATGACAGAAGCTGATTGGGACTTCGTTGTCGATATCAATATGAAAGGTACTTTTAATATGGTGCAGGCTTCTGTACCAGCGATGCGTGATGTAGCTAAGGACGAGAAACCAGCTCCTAGAACGCGTTCTATTATTAACGTTAGTTCTACTTCTGGAGTGAAAGGTAATGCTGGGCAGATCAACTATGCTGCAGCTAAAGCTGGTATCAATGGTATGAGCCGTACTATTGCTAAAGAATGGGCAAGGTTCAATATTCGTTGTAATTCTATTGCACCAGGATTTATTGAAACTCGTTTAACATCAGCTCCTTCAGCAGATGGTAAGCTCGGTATCCCTGAGCAACAAAAACAAATGATAGAAATGCTTTATTCGCAGACTGGTCTTAATAGACCTGAAGGTATGGGTAAACCAATAGACATCGCTAACGTAGCTTTATTCCTTGGCTCAGATCTATCTTCATATATGAGCGGACAAGTTCTAGTAGTCGCTGGTGCGATGATTGATACTTATTAAAACTTAAGATTGTAATCCTAGAGCCTGTTTGAGAGCTGCAGTTGCTTCGCGATCTGGTTTGCAGTATCCAGCTTGGTGAAAGGCTTTCATTTGTTCATCAGGAACTTCACTTAATAGATCTGCTGCATTATTTCTCGTTATAGGAGTATTTCCAAAGAGCAGTGAATTGATTAAGGTTCTAGGATGTAATGCATTTAAGACCTTATCTAGGACTGGAATGGGGCTTGGAGCATCTGTGCCTAATTCTGGTTTAGAGTCAAATGAAGGACCACCTTCAAATTCTAGTGAACTCCAATCACTGTCTATGCTTGATAGCTTTTCTTTTAGATTTGGGACTGCTATTAGCAGTCCTTCGAAGAAATTTTGGGCAGAAGATCTAATAGTATTAAAAAGAGACTCAATAGAGTTATTGGTTAATTTTAATAAGGTGAAAAGAAGCGGTTTACTATCATCTGATTTGATTCTATTAATAAGCTCATCCAGGATTAATTTGCCTGAGTTTGCAAGCTCTGATAAAGTTCTGAAGATTACCCTTGGATCTTTAGAGTTACTAATGATGCTCCATAAGGTTTCAGTAACATTGTCTGGCTTCATCCTTGCATATTCTGTAATAGCTTCTAATCTGATGTCTAAGTTGTCGGTACTAGAAGACTCGTTCATCGCCAAGTTTTGAAAGAATTCTAGTGCTTCATGTTGGAATTTTTCTTTCAATAAAGTTGCTACATTGGCTCGATCCGAACTGAATTCTCCGTTTAAGTACATCTCCGTTAAACGGTTAAACTCCTCTCTGTTTTGAGGTAAGCCTTCTCTGAAAACTTCTACCAAAAGTGCTTGTAGTGTTCTTCTCACATGGTGTGGTCTAAGTTCAAAAGAGAAAAGATCCGGTTCCTTAAGAGCATCACTTAAACTAGATTCACCAGTCCCATATGCTGCCCTTAATATATCTTCAACCTGTTCTAGTGTTCTACCTTCTAACAAAGCTTTGGCTAAACCGTTGAGACTAGAGCCTGAGAGCTGAATGTTTGCTAAGGCAGAAGACAAGTATGCATCTTTTTTGGAAGCGATAAACTCAGTTGTATATTTTAGTGAATCAGCTCTATATAAAAATGCAAAATCATCAGTTAGAAACTTTCTAGTCTGAAATAAAAACTCAAGAAGATTTCTTCTTAGTTTTGCGTTTGTATTTGGTTGTTCAATAAGCTCTTTAGAAAGCTGATTGAGTCTAATATTGTTGTTCTCTAATCTTTCTACTAGTGGTTTAGTTAAACCTGCGAAGCATCTGTTATTTTCCAGATCACTAACTTCAAGATGTTCAATGAATGCTTTTTTAGCTTCTTGGGTTGAGTCAGATTCTTGTGTGGCCTTGGCTGCAGTCAGCTGAGCTAGCAGCTTAGTACGTAGATCAGGGGGTATCTGGTATGGAGTTTTAGCTATAGTTGCCATTCAAGAAGACATATTAACATAATCTTCTGATAATTGAAAAGTAAAACGGTAGATTTTTAACTGTTCAACTTAGGTAATTTAGTTTAACTCAAGAAAATCATGAACAATGAAGTGAATTAGTTTGCGAAATAGTTTACTAATACACCATTGATCGCTACTAGAACAGCTATCTAGGCTTGGCTTATTTTCTGAGGGTAGTTCAAACCTAAGTCCATACCTTCCTGCGGCAACTGCTGCCGCAGGAGCTTTGCATTTTGGCGCGGCCTTAGGATTTGCTACGCGCTGAGCAACATGGTTTGCAGTTCTTGTTATAGTAACGTCCACAGCTTGCTCCATTGCAAGTTTTACGCACGATAACAACCCAGGAGCCATTATGATCTCCTGTAAGTTCGAGGCATTTGCCAAAGCCGACTTAGTTAAATACTACGATGAACAAAGAGTAGACCTTTAGTATGCTAAGGACAAATGAGGTATTGGGTAACTTGTGTCAATGATCTTAGCAAATTGTTAAAAGAATGTAAATGTGTCATTATTTATTGAACGGGCACATTTTGTGAATATCTTTAATAAGGCTAAAAAGGTAAATAAGGTAAAGAGCTGCACGAGACCGCACTACAAAACAACATTAATGCTAAAATGGTGAAGGTTTGTGCTTAAAAAGCGCACCAATAAAAGGTTTTTACTAGATAAATGAATACTATGGTTAAGACAGAAGAAGCAATTAAAACAAAAAAATCTCAAAATAACGGCGAATACAGCGCGAAGAACATTGAAGTACTTGAAGGACTTGAGGCTGTGCGCAAAAGACCTGGAATGTACATCGGTGGTACTGATCATAAGGCTTTACACCATTGTGTTTACGAGATTGTTAATAACTCTGTGGACGAAGCTCTTGCGGGTTATTGCGACACAATTAACATAGTGATACATAAGGATTCCTCACTTTCCGTTGAAGATAATGGAAGAGGTATTCCTACAGACATCGTTGCTAAGACTGGACTTTCTGCTGTAGAGACGGTGTTTACGGTGCTGCATGCTGGCGGTAAATTTGGTGGTGAAGATTCTAGTTATAAAGTTTCTGGTGGTTTACATGGTGTAGGTGCCAGCTGCGTTAATGCTGTTTCCGAGAAGATGGAAGTGGAAGTTTATCGTAATGGCAGTATTTATGCTGTTGAGTTTAGAGGTAGAGCTTCTAAGGGGCATGCGGTGGGCGGACCTACAGCTCCGTTGAAAAAGCTCGGTAAGACTGATAAGAATGGAACTAAGGTTAGGTTTTGGCCTGATTCACAAGTGTTCAAGGAGACCAATGCTGATGGTGAGGAAGTTACTCCTCAGTTTAACCGCGAGACACTAGCTCATGCTTTCTTGGAGATGACTTTTCTGAATAAAGGACTGAAGATAGTTTTTACTGATGAAAGACTTAAAGAAGACGATCCTCATTATACTGAGACTTATTATAATCCAGATGGGTTGATTGCCTACGTTAACTATCTAAATGAATCACGTACTCCTATTCATAAGACTGTATTTCATTGTGACGGAGAGCATCAGGAAGTAGTGGTAGAGGTTGCTCTACAATACACAGAGAACTTTAATGAGCACGCAGTAGCTTTTGCTAACAACATCACTAACCCTGATGGTGGTACGCATATGCAAGGGTTTAGGATTTCTTTGACCCGTATCATCAATGATTACGCGCGTAAATCTGGTTTGGTAAAGGACAAGGAAGAGAATCTTAGCGGTGATGATGTAAGAGAAGGTATCACTGCCATCATTTCTGTGAAGGTAAGAGATCCACAGTTTGAGTCACAGACTAAGGTTAAGTTGCTTAACAATGAAGCGAGTTCAGCTGTACAACAAATCTTAGGCGATGCGCTTACTGATTGGTTCGATAAGAACCCTAAAGATGCTAAAGCTATTGTCAATAAAGCTATTCTTTCGCGTAAGGCACGTGAAGCTGCTAAGAAAGCTCGTAATGCGGTGCGTCGTCAGTCTGCACTTGAGAGTTCAGGTGGTATTCCCGGTAAACTTGCAGACTGCTCTAACACTGATCCAGATCTTTGTGAGATCTATCTAGTTGAGGGTGATTCAGCGGGTGGTTCAGCTAAACAAGGGCGTGATCGTAATTATCAAGCGATACTTCCACTTAGAGGTAAAATTCTTAACGTTGAAAGAGCTACAGTAGACAAACTTTATGATAACCAAGAGATTCAGTCTATGATTCAGGCTATTGGTTTAGTACCAATGGAAGATGAGAATAAGAAAGGTGAGGCTGGCGTTTTGAAAATGGATGCTTCTAATCTTGATTTGAAGAAATTACGTTACAAACGTATCATCATCATGACCGATGCGGATGTTGACGGTGCTCATATTCGAACTTTGATTCTTACATTCTTTTTCCGCTATGCTCGTCAATTAGTGGATAATGGGCATGTATTTATCGCTCAGCCGCCACTATATAAAATAGAGCATAAGAAGAAAGTTAAGTATGTTTATTCAGATCACCAGTTAGAGTTAGCTTTGGCTGAGATCGGAGAGAAAGCTGCCCTACAGCGTTTCAAAGGTCTAGGTGAAATGATGCCTCAGCAGTTGTGGGAGACTACCATGAATCCGGAGACTAGGACTCTTAAGCTCGTGAAAGTAGAAGATGGTCAAGAAGCTAGTCGTATATTCGATATCCTCATGGGTGATGTTGTGCAGCCACGTAAGGCTTTCATTGAAGAATATGCGGGATTGGCAGTCTTAGACGTATAGTTTCTATTACTTAACAAAATGAATGAAGCTATTTTAAGAACACAACGAACTTACCTTAAGGAGTTCACTAATTCTGATATAGATAGTCTAGCTTCACTCCTAGCTGACCCTGAAGTTATGCGATTTTCTATGACAGGTCCTATGACTAAGGAAGAGACTCAGAAGCTTCTTAGAAGTTGGATTGAAAATTATAAGATTGCTATTAATTCTCCATGGGCAATTATTTATGAGGAACAGCTTATTGGTTTTGCTGGCTTTGATGTGCGTATTGTTGAAGAGCAGGAAAAACGGCAAATTACATTTCGCCTCATGCGAGATTATTGGGGTAAGGGGCTGGCTACGGAACTTGCTAAAGCTCTTAAGGATTATGCTTTTAGCAAATTAATGTTAAATGAATTTATAGCCATAGTTGATCCCAATAACTTAGCTAGTATTCGTACCTTGGAAAAAATTGGAATGGTCTACGACAAGACCATTAATTACGAGGGCTTGGATAGGCGAATTTTCAGTTTACATCTATTTACTTTAATGCCTTAACCAAACCATAACCCTTATTGTATATAACTAACCCATGAGCTTAGGTGGTGTATCAGGGATAGGAGCAGGAGCTAGTAACCAACAAGGACAGAGTAGTGCCTCTGCTAATGGTGAATCGGCAGGTAAGGAGTTCTCTCTAGAGAAACAATCAACAGGTTCAGCTGAGAAAGCTGGTCTAGTTAGAAGCCACGATATAAGTAAAGCTTTAAGAACCACCAGAATAGTTACCAATAAGAAGAAAAACCGTAAAGGTGCTCCAAGAGCAATTCTTGTAGATGGTGAGATATACGAAGTGTTTCTTCTTGCTATTGCATAAATTTATCGATACTTGAGTAGATAGTAGTTTGTCATCCCGAGGAGTCCACGAAGTGGACGACGTCGGGATCCAGTCATAAATATTATGCACTCGACTGGATTGCTACGCCGCTTTGCGGCTCGCAATGACGACTATACTCAGACCTCTTCAGCCACTAAATCACCATTCCACTGGTATATAAATCCTCGATCTACATCTCGGGCAGACGTAAACTGGATCGTTGCGTCCAGGTAGAAGCTTACGACTAAATCTTTCGTGACATTCAGGAATGCTACAGGTGATATGAATATAACGTCCGCGCATTTCAATGCGATTAGGTAGTATTGCATTACGTTGTCTTGCTGTCTCTAACCATTGGGCTAATTCTTCTGGTGATGGATTAGCGTTATCGTACATTGTGACCTTTATTGAGAGCTACTAAGAGTTAAGTTATCGATTAACCAAACATAGTTTCCTTTTTCGTCTATGTTTAGTTCTTTAGCTTTTCTTTTAATGCTTGTTTGGCTGATGGCTTGGGTGACTTGTAAATCAGCTTCGGCGCTGATCTGTATTGGTTCAGATTTAAGATTAAGGAATTGAGGTTCATATATATCATTGGCTATAGTCCAACCTTCACCAATAGCTTGGTTATCAGCTTCTACTATATCTATATGAACTTGTGCTTTACTAATATTGGCAACTCGAATAGGGCGTTTTTCAAGTGGAATCATGGATTTCTTTTCAGCAGCAAACTCATCTTTTAGTTCAACACTCTTCAGCAGATCTGTTGTAATTTGGGGTTGTGTAGCTTCTTGCTTTTCAGTTAAATTCTCTTGGGGTTTGCTCGTAGGGCTGGTTTCTGGGCTAGATTGAATTGTGGCTGGTTTATCTTCTTTAACGAACTTAACAGTAGGAGCTTCTATTATAGAGTCTCTCACTAAGAGAAATGGGCTGATTTGTAATTGCCCAATTAACGTTGCCGGTGATCTAATGTAACCAAGATAGTCACCATAGACATTGTAAACTCTGATCTTATATTCTGAGTTTTTGTTGAGAGCGACTTTGTCTAAGAGTTCGTATGCATTGAGATAAATCTCTAGATTTTCACCAATTGCTTCAAATACGACCTTCAGACTTTCTGGATATTCATTTTTAACGCTTATCTCTGTAGCATTACTGGTGTTACTAAGTTCCTTGCTAACAGCAAACTCAAGACCCTTCTGGATTTCAGTTCCCTCTGTTGTTTGTACTTGGTTGTAATCTAATTCTTGAAGCTTGTCTCCATTACTAGGAGATGGTGCTGAAGCTGGAGTGCTAGTAGCTGCTGCTTCAGCACTAGGCTGCGCTGGAGTACTAATTATAGTTTCCTTAACAGCTTGTACTGGCGTAGATGGAGTTGTAGGTACAGCTTCTTTAACATCGTAAAAATCAGCGTAATTTACGGTCTCTGCAGCTTGGGTACTAAGGCAAAATATTGCGATAGCAACAATGAATACTGCATTGAGCATTGAGCGTTGGATAATGAGTCTATTAATAAGCTTTAGCAATCAATATCTCCATATTTTTCTCGCTGATAACTCCTGACAAAATACATGGTGTAGAACTTAGATCTAGCTTGCGCTCAGTTGGTATGCATCTGATAGTGGCTTTGAACTTTTCTTTGAGAATTTCTTCTAGTTTAGTATCACCGTTCCAGGCTGCTCTAGCTAAGCCACCTTGAGTTTCAAGCCGAGCTCCTAGCTCATCAATATTAGTTGCGATGAAGGTCGATTCATCTCTGAACTGTTTAGCTCTATTAAACAGAGCTAGCTGAATTTCATCTAATAGGTTCTTGATTCTCTCGGCTAACCCCTCTCTAGGAATGCCTTTGTCCTTAGATTGGATATCGCGTCTATGTATTTCTACTACGCCTTCTTCCATATCACGTGGTCCCACTACTAATCTGATAGGTACACCCTTCTCTTCATATTCATTGAACTTAATTCCTTGGCTGATCTTCTCTCTAGTGTCTAGTTTAGTCCTAATGCCTAGGGCTTGTAGCTCACTGTTAATATTGCTTACATGCTCTAATAATGCAGAGTTGTCTTGATTTTTCTTAAGTATAGGAATGATCACTACAGGATAAGGAGCGATACGCGGTGGTAAAACTAAACCAGCATTATCATGGTGACCCATGACGAGTGCACCGATTAATCTTGTACTAACTCCCCAGCTTGTTTGGTAAGTATATTGCAGCTGATTATTTTCGTCTGTGAAACGAGTCTCGAAAGCTTTGGCGAAATTTTGTCCAAGGTTATGAGAAGTACCAGCTTGCAGAGCTTTGCCATCGCGCATTAGAGCTTCAATAGTATAAGTACTCTCAGCTCCAGCAAATTTCTCGGATTCAGTCTTTTGCCCAGTGTGAATAGGAATAGCAAGATAGTCTTCTAATAGAGTTTTGTAAACACCCAGCATTGTAAGAGTCTCTTCCTGTGCTTCGTCCCAAGTAGCGTGACAGGTGTGACCTTCTTGCCATAGGAACTCTGTTGTGCGTAGAAATAATCTAGTGCGCATTTCCCAGCGTATGACGTTTGCCCATTGATTGAGTTTTAGAGGTAAGTCACGATATGATTCGATCCATTTAGCAAACATATGATTAATAATGGTTTCTGAAGTAGGTCTGAGAACGTATTTTTCAGCTAGCTCCTTGCCACCAGCATGGGTTACTACTGCACACTCAGGTGCAAAGCCTTCTACGTGTTCAGCTTCTTTTTGTAAGAAGCTTTCAGGTATTAGCATTGGGAAGTAAGCATTCTCATGTCCAGTGTCCTTGATCATCTTATCGAGAATGTTTTTAATGTTTTCCCATATTGCGTAACCGTAAGGTCTAATAACCATGCAACCTTTTACTGGGCTGTAATCAGCAAGCTGAGCCTTAAGGGCGATGTCCGCTAGTATACTTTCTGCGCTGTTTAGATCTTCTTTGGTTTGAGTGGACATGGCTGCTTATGTATTGTTGACTTGTTGTTGTGCTTGAAGTTTAGCCCCAAGACTAGATCTAGATACTCTCTTGCCCTTAGTAGTTTTCTCAGTCTCTCTGTTGTTACTGTAGATTACTGATGAACCGTTACCGTTCATTAATTCTTGAAGTGCAGCAGTAGCCTTCTTAAGTCTACGAGAGACTTGCATTTGAGAGATCTCCAGCAAGTCAGCCACTTCAGCTTGAGGTATATCTTGGAAGTAAATCATGTCGATAATTTCAGCCAGTGGCTTCTTAAGCTGCTTGATAAGTTCTTGTACCATAAAAAACTCTTCGCGAGTATCAGAACGTTTATGTTCTTTGATATCCATTAGAGTATCTATTAAGTAAGTATCGTTATCAGCTGAAGATGAGCCTGATGTCAGGGTTTGATCAAGAGAGACAAGAGTACGTCTTCTATCTACTTCATAAGCTTCTTGAATTTTGTTTTGTTTTACGTCTTGTAATACTTCTGCGATCTCCAGGTCGGTAGGATCTCTGCCGAACTCTGTTCTCAGCTTATGAACTATCTTATTAATTCTGAAACTCAATTCTTGTAACTCACGTGGAGCGCGGATCATAGAGGTCTTATCTCTGAGGTAGTGTCTAATCTCACCAGTGATCAAATGTGTTGCGTAGGTAGTGAACTTAGCTCCAGCTTCTGGATTGAAATAATCTATTGCCTTAATCAAACCAATTGAACCAATCTGCACTAAATCATCTACAGGGTCAGTACTTCTTCGTGCTAGTCCATGAGCAATCTTCTTTACTAGGTTAAAATTCTGTTCGACAATTTCGTCGCGTATTTTTTTATCTTGAGTTTTTTTGTATTTAGCTAGAAGTTTATGTAGCTTCTGTGCTGTCTCGTGTTTGGTTAAATTATCGTCTATGCTCATCATTTTCTCACAAAAAATACAGCCCTTAAGGTTAAGGACTATACGCTAAAGTATAACAGTAAAAAGCAAAGCTGGACACATTCAGGCGCACAAGATAATTCCTTAGCTGGACAGTGCAGGAATTATATCTTTGTACGGCATATGCTCCCCCTCGTACATGGTGAAGTGTCCATGGTCGGTCTTGTGTATATGTTGAGTTTGAGTGTATTTTGCAGAGGCTTTTGCAATATGCTTACCAGACTCCTCATCACAAATAGCATCTTTTTCACCTGATATCACCGTTAAATGTTTGATGTTTAATGCCTTGCTTGCTGTTCTTAAGTTAGAGCTGGTGTTCCAGGCAGCAGTGAATATCCTTTTAACCATCTGAAATAAAATATTTCTATGACTTTCATTTAATTCTTCATAACTTGCTATAAGTTTGTCCACAATTTTTATCAAATTATTATTAGAGCTATCCAGAGGTGCAACAAAAACTAGATTACGGAACTTAGGATATTGAGAGTCATTTTTATTGATCATTGACAAAGCTTTAGCCGTGATACCAGCACCAAGAGAGTGAGCAAATATATTCACAGTATTAATTCCTTCTGCCTTGATGGTTCTGAAAGCAGAAAGAGTTCCTGCTGCTATGCTTTCAGCTCGGTGTGATCTATTAGTACTAGCAAAGCCAGGGTAAGAGAAGATTATAACGGGAAAGTTTTTTTTCGTTAATTCTCGAATTACTTTCACCATATCCTTGGGACCGCTATAGATGCCGTGCATAATTAATACTGGTGCATTGCCGTTGTTTGTTTCTGGGATGAAATGATCTACTCTTAACTGTTGTTTGCTTAAGTCTGCTGGATCTATGAAATTTACAGTATAAGTTTTGTGGTCTTGAATTTTATTGCGTTTGTTTTTTAATTTATCAACAGTTGTCGTATCTATAGCTTTGTCTTTGGCAGATTCGCAACCATAGAGAATTGCTCTCAGCTCATTAATAGTTTGCTCATCTCGAAAGTCAACAAGTGGTAGTTTTTTCAAATCTATAAAATGTCTAATGAAATTACTAAGCATTCCCAGAGCGGGGTATGCAGACTGAGGATCAACCTCAGGGAGTCCACCTTCCATTGCAACGTGAAGTCTTTTTTGGATGTCTTGGGCACAAATTTTAATTGATCCACTTAGTCCAGGCTTAGGTAGAGACGCAGAAAGTGGAGATGAAAGTTTTATTCTTGATAATAAGTTGAAATTCAAGATATAAGTATTATGGCAAATCTAGATTTATGACGTCAGTGTCAGTTTTAAGGTATAATTGTGTTATTCCTTGAGGATTAACTAATTATGCAGTGTGGAGCCAAGATTATAGGCTGGGGACGGGCCTTACCAAAACGAATAGTCACCAATTTTGATTTGGAGAAACTATTCGACACCACTGACGAGTGGATTACTCAGAGGACTGGAATTAAGCAGCGTCATATAGCTGACCCAGATGCTGGTGAGACCGCGACTTCGCTTGGTGCTGAAGCTGCTAGAAACGCTATAGCCAACGCTCAGAAATATTCTTCAAGTACTGTCACTGCTGCAGATATAGATCTAATTATTTGTGCGACTGCGACAGGTGATAATTTATTTCCTTCTACTTCTTGTCTTATTCAGAGAGATATTGGTGCTGTTAATGCAGTGGCGTTTGATATGTCAGCTGCTTGTACTGGATTTATTTTTGCGCTGAACACTGCTTATAACTATATACGTGCTGGGCAGTTTAAGAACGTCTTGGTGATTGGTGTTGATCTGATGAGTAAGTTTGTGGATTGGTCAGATAGAAGTTCTGCCATCATTTTTGGTGATGGTGCTGGAGCTTGCTTGATCAGTGCTGCGACGGAAGATTGCTTCAATCCTTTTTACATCAAATCTCGCGGTGAAGAAGTCTGTTCTTTGTTCGTGCCGATAGTTGCTAATAAATATCCCATCGCTGCTGCTGATATCACAGCTAAACCACAGATGGTTTATATGGACGGTAAGACAGTCTATGAGTTTGCTGTGAAAGCCGTTCCCGAAGCACTGGAAGCAGCTTGTAAGCAAGCAGGTCTAGAGCCGAGTGATATAGATTACTTCATCCCGCATCAAGCAAATATGCGTATCATTCAAGGTGCTGCTAAACGTTTTAAAATTCCTGTGGAGAAGTTTATTTGTAATATTGATCGCTACGGTAATACCAGCGCAGCTAGTATCCCTATCGCTATGGATGAGGCTCTAGAATTGGGCTTGGTGAAACGTGAGCCTGGTAAAAAACTTAAACTAGCTCTAGTAGGCTTTGGTGGCGGACTCACCTGGGGTGCTGTCGTGGTGGAGTTCTAGTAAACAAGTTTATTAATCATCTTGAGAATATCTTGTACAATACATAAGTTTCACTTAGTTTTGGTATAATATTTGTATGGGATATATTATATTGCTACTATAATATTTTAACTAAAATCCTATGATACTAATATAATATATTGCCTAATTTATTGTATCAGTGGTATAATATTTACATGGTTAATATGAGTACCATCAAGGAAGTTTTGACTTCTCAGAGGCAAATTTTCCAACATAAAGCAAAGGCTTTTCAAAGAGAGCAGATTGATGGTTTCTATGAAAAATATAATCATCTGGACTCTATTATCGCTATAACTGGATTGCGCAGATCTGGTAAGTCAAACTTCCTCTATCTAATAAAAGAAGATCTCAAGAAACAGGAAAAACTCTCTGACGCTGATTGGCTGTACGTGAATTTTGAAGACACACGCTTAATCGATTTAGAGCCTGGGGACTTCATGAAAATTATTGAAGCTCACCAAGAGCTTTATGGAGTGAGTGATAGACGATTGTACTTATTCTTAGATGAGATCCAAGAGGCGGAGGCTTGGGAGAAATGGCTGCATGTTTTAAGAGAGTATTCACAGTATAAGATTTATATTACTGGATCTAACTCTAAGTTACTGTCATCAGAGCTTGCTACGGCACTTACTGGAAGGACTATTGAGATACAGCTGTATCCGTGCAGTTTCCGTGAATATCTGGTGAATTTTAAGGGCTTTGATCTCTGCGAGCAGAGTCTATATGGAACCAAGCAGCTAGAAATCAAGAAATATTTTAATAACTATCTAAAATATGGCGGTATGCCTGAATATATGATGAATAAAGAGCCTCAGCTTATTCATAATTATTACAGAGATATAATCGAAAGAGATATAGTTGCACGCTACGGCATAAGACATAAGAAGAATCTGTTTGAACTCGTGAATTTTCTCAATACTAATGTATCTAAGATTAATTCACTAGACACCATCAAAACCTTATTGGGACATAAAAATTTAACTACTGTTAAGAACCATATTCATTATTTAGAAAGTACTTATTTGTTTTATGCAGTCTCTAAGTTTGACACGTCTTATAAAAAGCAAGTCTATAATCCTGATAAATTTTATGTGGCTGATATTGCCTTCTATAATCTTCTCGCCTTTAAGATGGAAGCTAATCTAGGTGTGGGCTACGAGAATATTGTGTTTAATCATCTTAAGCTTTGGAATAAAGAAGTGTTTTATTATAAAACTAAATCTGGGCATGAAGTGGACTTTTTAGTAGACAGAAAAACTTTAATTCAAGTAAGTTATGACATCTCTAATCCATTAACTCTTGATAGAGAGAAGCGTTCGTTAATAGAGGCTATGCAAGAAACTAAGATTAAGAATGCCTATATTGTTAATATTGATCGTGAAGACGAAGAAAAAGTCAAAGAAGGTACAATTCATTATGTGCCTATGTGGAAGTTTTTATTAGTCCACAAGCTATAATATTATCGATGCTTATCCAGACAGATATTAAATCTATACTTAAGCAATACCAGTCAACAATAGAGGCTGAGCTTGAATTCTTGCTAAAAGAATCAAGCTTAAATTCTTTAGCTCAATCTCAAGCATTGGATTCTATTAGATACAGTGTTATGAACGGTGGTAAGCGTCTCAGAGCAATACTTTCATTGCTCACAGCAGAAGCTATTCTTAAATCTGAAAATCAAATTGATTTCAAAACTAATCCAGCATCAGGTTTGGCGATGGCAATTGAACTAGTGCATTGTGGTTCACTGATCCATGATGACTTGCCCTGTATGGATGATGATGATTTGCGTCGTGGTAAACCAACTAATCATAAGGTTTATGGTGAAGCTATTGCTCTGCTTGCTGGTGATACTTTACTTTGTTATCCAGTAGAAGTATTGATTACCAAGACGCCGCATGCCGCACAAAATAATTTAAGTATAGTGACTCTTGAGTTTATTCAAGCGATTAAGGACATGATTGCTGGTCAGGCATTGGACTTAGAGTTACCAAATAAAACTAATAAAACAATTGAAGACTTGAAGCGTATGCAAGAACTGAAGACAGGAGCAATTCTTAGAGCTTCGGTAAGATTAGCTGCGCTGCTTGCTGGTGCTAGTGAAGCACAAGTACAAGCATTAGATTCTTATGCTGCCAAGCTAGGACTAGCCTTCCAAATAGCTGATGATGTTTTAGATTACACTTCTAGTACTGAAGAGCTTGGGAAAACTGCTGGCAAGGATCTTGAGCAAAATAAATTCACTTACGTTCAAGAATATGGTATAGCCAAGGCATCAGAGCTGGCGGCTGAGTTGATTGCATCAGCGAAGCAGGATCTTGACTCAGTAGTGATATATGCTGCTAAACTTAAACTTGTAGCTGATTATGTCGTATCTAGAAACAATTGATTCCACTGGTTATGAAGTGCTTACTGCTCTGGTTGCAGCCAATGTTATAGCTCAGGTTTTAAAAACTTTGATTCATGCTTTGCAGCATAAACAACCGGATATGCGTATGTTGTTTACTACTGGTGGCATGCCATCAAGTCACAGTGCTTCTGTTGTGGCGATGGCGACTAGCGTTGGTTTGATTGAAGGTTTCTCTTCGATTGCTTTTGCTTTGGCTTCTACTTTTGCGATAGTAGTAATGTATGATTCTGCTGGAGTCAGGCAGGCTGCAGGTAAACAAGCGCGAGTGCTAAATAATATTGTTAAAGAACTACTTTCTCCGGAGCATACTTTGAGTGGTGCTAAATTAAAAGAGTTATTAGGGCATAGCCCCAAGGAAGTCTTAGCGGGCGCAATACTTGGTATTCTAGTTAGCTATGGGTTGCGCTACTTAATACTAGGGTAAATACCTATTGTAGTATAATTTCATATGTCTTTACGTCGAGACGTAAAGATTAAAAAATAATGATAACAGGTACCTCGCTTGCAGAAAAACCTGCGTTGGATACTGTTGTTTCGTGGCCAAAACGCCTTAATGAAACAGCAGATCCCGCTCTGCGCATGCCGTCAGATAATCGTATGCCTGAATTTTTTAAGGTTCCAGATTTAGGCGTTCCTCCTCAGGTCACTCCAGCAAGCAATCCTCCTAATGAAAACACGGCTCCAGCCTGGAAGAAGGTCTTAGATCTAGTTGAAAGTAAAAGCTGCTGGTTGGCTTTAGGTGCAAATTTCCTTGGTGCGATATTAATGAAGATGGGACTTTCAGAAGCAGCTCAAAAGCGCATAGAGAGTGTAGTTGCAACAATCTTGAAGATGAGTTTTCTGCCTTATGGTTTAAGTGGTATTGCTGATGGTTTTGTGAGAAAAAATATTTTCACTATGTTGGGCTTTACGGGTGAATTATTCTTTCCTTGGCTAGGCAACTTAAAGAATATATATTTGATCCGAGGTTTACCGACTGGTACGGATCAATTGTGGACTGCAACTGATCATCACGTGAGTTATAAGAATGGTATTTTCCCTGATTTTAAGACTGGCTTTTTTGAAGTAACTAAGGCGTTAGGAAAACTTACCAAGGAGCTTGTCTCTAATCCAATTAAGAGCCTATTTACTCTTGAAACTAAGGGGCATCATGCTTTCCTTAGTAGTGTTGGTTCTGCTACAGCCACTATTGGTTTTGGTTTGACTGGCATGGATAAGATTTTTGGTTGGTTGAGAGATCTCTCAGGTCCAATCTTTGATTGGGGCATGATGCTAGAACAGAGTTGGATGAAGAAGATATCGGGTTCTTTCTTTATGCTTGAAAGTATATTTGATGGACTTGCTCGATATTCAATGAAGGCGAATCATAATAAGTTAGCCTTAAATATGCTTGCTCATGGCTGCGGAAGATTAGCATTAATGCTTTATAAGAATTCTAGCCCAGTGGCGACTGTGAAGATCTAATCACCTCCTCCTTCATAAATTTTCCTTATGTAGTGGATCCTGACGTCGCAACCTACGGTTGCTCCTCAGGATGACGATACAGTTACAGACTTTCATTCTACGTATATAATACAAGTGATGA
>CAYPGT010000002.1:0-53257 GCA_964410425.1 uncultured Gammaproteobacteria bacterium | reverse complement strand
CAGGATGACGATACAGTTACAGACTTTCATTCTACGTATATAATACAAGTGATGAGCAAAGACATCGTACTTGCAATTCACGGTTTGGGCGGTCATAGCGGTTGGTTTGCTAGTTTGGCTGACGAACTTAAACGTAAGGGTATAGGGTTTGCTGCTTATGATTTGCCGGGATTTGGTAAGAACCATAATTTAGACCACGATAATCATAGTCCTTATACTAAAGGTCATATAGATTCGTATCAAGAGTGGGTTGATTTTACTCAGAAGAAATATCAAGATCTGAAGACTGCTAATCCTGATGCCAGAATTACCATTCTGGGACATAGTCTTGGAGCTTTGATTGCTGTGAATCTGCCAGCAATCGCTCCGGGAGACAAGCTGGTGTTGTCAGTGCCTGGATTTAAGGGTGCTTCTTCTACTTTTGATTTGCCGTTTATGATTAATACGATACGAAAAATAATTATTGATAAATTGATTTTTGATAGAGATGTTTACGTGGAGATGCCTGTCTCTGAGAAAGCCAAGCTCACTCCCGCTATGACTGATCCACTTAGAGTTGGCACTGTAACTCAGACTCTGCTGTTTGAGATAGTGAAGATGCGCGGTATTACTCAGAAAAATATTCTCAAACTGCAAACGCCAGTGCTATTAATTCAAATGGAAGGCGATAAGGTGGTGGATAATAAAACCCAGGATCAATTTTATCAAGCAATACCTGCAGCTAGTAAAACTATGCGTATCTATTCAGGCGCTGATCACGACTGGATTTGGTCTGATCTAGTCGTGACTATTGCTGATGATATTGCTGAGTGGATTCGGAGTTAAGTGCAGAACCCTATTCGTCGTTCATCTTACTATGATTATAGCCATAGAGTAAGTAGATAGCAAAACCTATCAGCATCCACACTCCAAACCTTTGCCAGTTGAGGATTCCAAGTTCTGTCATTAGATAGAAACAAGAGAGTAAGCCTAATACTGGAATTACAGAAAGTTTTTTGAAGAAGCACAGAATCGCCATGCCGAGTACTAGAACAACGAAACTAAAATGAGGGATCTTATTAATTAAGACTTGCATCGGACTGAGTACAGCGTGATCTAAACTAAAGAATTCACTGCAAGCAGCTGGATTGTAAACATAGAGCAGCATTCCACTAATAAGTACTAGAGCTGGAATAATGTAACGTCCACTGATAAAAGGCACCATGAATTTACCATGAGTTCCTTCCTTCGGTAGCATCAATATACCTGCACAGACTGCAGCAAACGCAAACAGCGTACCGATACTATTCATATCAGTTGCAAGCTCAGCATCTAAGATTAAGGCTGGCACTGCAACCATTACACCCATAACTACAGTCGCGAAACTAGGAGTGCGAAATTTAGGATGTATATGTGAAAATTTCTTAGGAAGTAAACCATCACGGCTCATTGCCATCCAGATACGTGGTTGAGCTAACTGGAATACTAACATCACACTGGTTGTAGCTACTACTGCACTGAGAGCAAGAATGCCACCAAGCCAATTTAAGCCTACTGAATTGAAAGCTACTACAATGAAATCACCAACATTCAGTTCTGTATATTTAACCATTCCCGTTAACACAAGTGATATCGCAATATACAAAGCTGTACAAATAAGTAGAGAGTTAATCATGCCCTGAGGTAAATCTTTCTGAGGATTTTTACATTCTTCCGCTGTAGTAGAGACAGCATCAAATCCAACATAAGCAAAGAATACAGCAGAGACACCCTGCATCACACCTCTGACTCCATTCGGAGCGAAGGGTACCCAGTTCTCAGGATTGACATAGAAAGCACCTATAAGGATTACTAGTAAAACTACTACTACCTTAAATCCCACCATGAATAAAGTGGTGTTACGAGACTCTTTTACGCCGACATAAACCAGCACTGTAATCGCCACGACGCTTAAGAAGGCTGGAAGATTAAGGATTAATGGATAACCAAAAACTTGTGGTGCACTGAGCCAAAGTTCATGTAGGTAACTAATGTGACTAGGAATTTCGATAGGAGGGTTGACTGCTGGTACGGAAGCCGCTTGAGTAGTGAGTTCTAAAAACTTCGCATGTCCTTTCGCTGCTGCCATATAACTATTAGCTAAGTAATCTGGAATATGAATGCCAAATCCGCGGAGAAAACTAACAAGGTTGCTAGACCAAGCAATAGCCACAGTAATGTTACCAATGGCATATTCCATAATTAGGTTCCAGCCTATGATCCAAGCGATAATCTCTCCAAAAGCTACGTAAGAATACGTGTAGGCACTGCCTGCTACTGGCACTCTTGAAGCAAATTCTGCATAGCACAGCGCACAAAATGTACAAGTGATAGCCGTAAACACGAAGAGTAAAGATACTGCCGGACCACCATTAAAACAAGCACGTCCAATAGTACTAAAAACGCCAGCTCCAATAATCGCTGCTACGCCAAGAGCAGTTAAATCTCTGGTGGTAAGAATTCTGTTTAAGCTTATATGACCAACACTATCTATCGGTTCTTCATTTAACTTAACAATACATTTTTTCCTGAACATGTTTTCTAATTTCATAGGGGAAAATTATACTGTATTCGGGATGGTAACGTTTCGACTTCGCACGCTTCCGTTACACTCACAAGATAATAGCTTGTCAATGTTTAGAGTGATAAAAAATAAATTATGGGAAGATTGTAATTATGAATTCAGCTCAGACAGAAGTAGCATCGAAAACAGCCACACTTAACGTTGATGGTAAGACCTTCGAATTGCCGATTATTGAAGGTACAGAAGGCGAGAGGGCCCTAGATATATCGAAGTTAAGAAGTGACACAGGTTTGATTACTCTTGATCATGGCTTTGTGAATACCGGTTCCTGTCAGAGTTCTGTATGTTTTATCGATGGCGAGAAAGGTATATTACGTTATCGTGGTTATAATATCGAAGATTTAGCTGAGAAGTCTACTTTCGTAGAAAGTGCTTATCTATTGATTTATGGCAAGCTTCCTACTAAGGATGAGTTGTCCGCCTTCTCTACTGGTCTTACTAGACATTCTTTATTACACGAAGATATGACGCATTTCTTTTCAGGTTTTCCTAGTAAGGCGCACCCGATGTCTATTCTAAGTTCTATGACATCTTCGCTTTCTAGTTACTATCCTGAGTCACAAGATATAGTCTCTGATGAGCAAGTGAACTTAGATATCATTCGTATTCTTTCTAAGTTAAGAACTATCGCAGCGTTCTCTTACAAGAAGTCTATTGGTCAACCTTTGATCTATCCTGAGAACTCGCTTACTTATTGTGCGAACTTCTTGAATATGATGTTTGCTGTTCCTTCTGAACCTTACGAAATAGATCCTGATCTAGTGAAGGTGATAAATCAATTACTAATCCTACATGCTGACCACGAGCAAAACTGCTCTACGTCTACTGTTCGTACTGTGCAAAGTTCTGGTGCAAGTATCTATGCTGCGATCTCTGCTGGTATCTCTGCTCTCTGGGGTCCATTGCACGGTGGTGCTAACCAAGCGGTATTAGAGATGCTTGAGAATATTAGAGCCAGTGGCGATGACTATAAGACTTATTTATCTAAGGTAAAAGACAAGAAGTCTTCTATCAGACTTATGGGTTTTGGTCACAGAGTATATAAGAACTTCGATCCACGTGCGAAGATTCTACGCAAGGCTTGTGATACTGTACTTAACAAGCTTGGTGTTAATGATCCTTTATTAGATATTGCAAGAGGTTTGGAAGAAGAAGCTCTGAAGGATGATTACTTCGTTTCTCGTAAGTTATATCCTAATGTGGACTTCTACTCAGGTATCATTTACAAGGCTCTTGGTATTCCTGTGGACATGTTCACAGTGATGTTTGCTTTAGGAAGAATTCCTGGTTGGTTAGCTCATTGGAAAGAACAACGTGATAGTGGCATTAATAAAATATTCCGTCCGCGTCAGATTTACACTGGTGATAATGAACAGGCTTACATGCCAATTGAGCAGAGAACTTGAGTGGTAAAGTATGAAAAAGCATGTTTTATATGCTTGTTCGTTCGTTAGTATATAGTTTTACATGCTTTAGGGTATAATATTACGGATGCTAGGATCCGATATAAGCTTATGGCAAACTGATGATGAAATCTTGAAAATTTTAGGTTCAAGATTAAAAGAAAGACGTTTATTACGAAATATTACTCAAGAAGAGCTTGCTCATGAAGTTGGTGTGACTAAACTAACGATTCAAAAAATTGAACAAGGACATGGATCTAGGCTTGAAATATTTATATCTATTTTGAGGTATTTTAATGAGCTAGATAAACTGAACCTTATATTGCAAGCACAGAATATTTCAATCAAAGAGCAGTACGCAACTAGTTCAAAAAAACAACGACAAAGGGCAAGGAAATGATTCGTGAAATAGAAATCCGCTTATGGAATTTAATAGTGGGTTATGCAGCTTATCGAAATAGTCGTTTAGTGCATTTTGAGTATGATTTGCGCTTCCCAGAAATTTATGATCTCTCTCCTATCATGATGCCCAGGTCTAAGCAGCAAGTCTGGAGTTTCGACTTGAATGAAGAAACTTTTCATGGTTTACCAGGCTTGCTTGCTGACTCACTTCCAGACAGGTATGGCAATAATATGATTGATGCTTGGTTTGCACAAGAGGGCATTGCTTTGGGTGATGTTTCTGCCTTAGATAAGCTTTGTTATTTAGGAACTAGAGCTATGGGAGCTTTAGAGTTCTTCCCTAATAAGGATGAAAATATTCAGGATAAAGCAATAGACCTTAATACTTTAGTCAATCTATCTACTGAAATTCTTCAGAAGCGTATAAATCAGCGTGCTGCTTTTGATGATGTGGCAACGATCATGCATATCGGCTCTTCGGCAGGAGGTGCTAGGGCTAAAGCTGTGATTGCGATTCACCCTGATACTCAAGAGATCCGTTCAGGTCAAGTACGGCAAGAAGGATTTGAGTATTGGATAATTAAATTGGATGGCATTACAAATGAGTCACTGAGTGATCCCTTGGGCTATACCAATATAGAATACGCATACTATCTTATAGCTAGAGACTGTGGTATCGAGATGATGCTAAGTAAGCTTATTGAAGAGAATGGTCGCAGCCACTTCCTTACTAAACGTTTTGATCGCAGCGACTCCTATGAAAAATTACATGTGCAGACTTTATGTGCTCTGACGCACTTGGATTACAATCAAGCAAGAACAACTTCTTATGAAATATTGTTTAGAGTTGCGAATCAATTGAGTTTGACTATGAAAGAGAAGGAGCAGCTCTTCCTGCGCATGGTTTTCAATGTTATAGGACGTAATCATGATGATCACACGAAGAATTTTGCTTTCTTAATGGGAATAGATGCCAAGTGGAAATTAGCACCTGCTTATGATTTGACATTCTCATATAATCCTGATCATTATTGGCTCAAGGAGCATAATCTACTGATAAACGGTAAATCACAAAATATTACTAATGATGACTTATTGATAATCGCTGATACATTTCATATCAAGAATGCTGCCAAAATGATTGAGCGGATCCAAGATAAGTTTTCGAACTTTCGGAAATATGCACTCCAAGCAGGAGTGAAGGAAGAGAGAATTAAGTTTATCGAGAAGCAGATTCGGGTATAACCTAACAGTAAATGAAAGGCATAATATTATCTGGAGGTAAGGGTTCAAGGTTAGCTCCTATAACTGATAATTACCCCAAGCAATTAGTCCCAGTGATGGGACGTCCTATACTGTTTCATTGTATTGAAAACTTACGTAAAGCAGATATCTATGATATTCAAATAGTTCTTAATCCTGAGACAGGTAAGCTTATTGAAGAAAAAGTGCGCCAGGAAGATTTTGGAGTGAATATTAGTTTTCTCTATCAAGATGCGCCGCGTGGTCTAGCTCATGCTGTGGGTATTAATCGAGAGTTCACTGGTGATGATGATTTCACGGTGATTCTTGGTGATAATATTTTTGATGAGCCCTTGGTGAAAATGGTGAAGAAGTTTTACGATACCAAGGCAGATTCTTTAATCCTTATTAAAGAAGTTGATAGACCTTATGACTTTGGAGTGGTGAAGTTTAGTGAAGAGGGTAAAGCTGAGAAGCTTGTTGAGAAACCTAAGACTTTTGTTTCTAGACATGCGATCGTTGGTGTCTATTTATTCAGTAAGAATATTTATAAGTTTATTGACCAAGTGCAACCTAGTCCTAGAGGGGAATTGGAGATCACCGATGCGATCTCTGCGCAAGTAGAAAGTGGTGAAAGTGTTACCACGCATATTTTGAATTCTTACTGGTTTGATTCTGGAACTCGAGATGGTATTCTAGATGCTAATAAAACACTACTGATAGAATCCAATAAATTTGATAACGTGGATTCAACTATCAGAGACTCATACTTACACGGTAACATTGCTGTTAAAGAGAAAACAGTTATAGAAGGTTCTAACTTAATGGGGCCGATCTTTATTGGCAAGAATGTACGGATTTATAACTCTACGCTTGGACCTTTCACTGCAATCGCTGATAACTGTATTATTGAGAATAGTGAAGTGCAGGACAGTATCGTTATGGAGAGTACCTCAGTTAGAGATTCGACTCTGATATCATCAGTAATTCATAAGAATTTGGATATATGCGGCAAGCAGTTCATTATTAATAAGCTGTGCGGGGCATAGTTAGCTCAGTTTCCCTTGTATTGTGCTACGGCTAGAATGCTTGCACCTAAAGGTAAGGTTTCTAATTTATCAATTAGCTTTAATTCTAAATTTAGTAGAGGTGATATTATTTTCGAAGAGATTTTCGTATTGGAGTGTTCCGATTTATTTGTATTGATATTGGGCTTTCTGTTTTTATTTAATTTGTGAGGCAGCGTTCTCAATAAAAATATTGGTAGCACTAATGGAGAGAAATAGTAACTTGCATATTTGATTGAAAATCCTAGCTCTTCTAAAATGTGAGTTAAGCTTTTGACCGTATATCTTCTAAAATGTCCAGAAGATTGATCTTCGTAAGACCACAAAAAATCATAAGCTGGAACTGTTACGTAGAGGAAAGCATCATTTGCCAGATAGTTTTTTAGAGTATTGAGGAAGGGTCTTTCATCTGCAAGATGTTCAATAACATCAAATAGCCCAACAGACTTGATACTCTCTTGGTTAAATCCAAGATCTTCAATTCTCGAACAAATGGTGGTGAGACCTCTTTTCTTAGCATTTATAGCTCCACTGAGACCTGGCTCTATTACAACGGACTTAATATGGTTCTGTGTTAAATATAATGAGGTGAAACCATTGCCACCTCCAATATCAAAAAAGATTTCATTGGGACTAAAGTGACTGATTAGTGAATAGATACATTTGTTTCTATGCTGAAACCAAAAAGAATTTTCTTCTATATCTAAATAGTAATCATGGCTTTCTTCTGGATAGGAAATCTTATAATCATCATAACTATTGTTAGGGAAAAAGATACCATCTTTCAGATTTAGATTATTGGTGATAGATTGGATTATATTATTCATTATTAACTATAGCCTGTTCGTTTAACCAAAAAGCAACTAGAGGATTGTCTTTGGCTAGCGATTTTTTTAAGTTATTCTTTATCACCTTTAACTCTTCTCTATTATGAGATGTAAACAGTTTCTCCTGATGATCTTTGATTAATTGAAAACCGTTTGAATTAGGATAACCTAGAGCCCATGTATATTCGTTCTTAAATAAATTTTCGTCAAGATCTGTTTGTTGATATATGAAAGAGTATAACGTCATTGTCGAAACTGTTTGAATTTGCTTAAAGAGTTTTGGATTATCCAAACGTTGTTTAGCTTTTTGACTCATCGGTACATCATTGTAGGTAATAAGATATTTAACATGCAATTCTTTCAGTAAGAGTGGATTAAGTAGCTCGTAAGCAGTTCTTTTAGTTGCATAATCGTTCTTATAAAGTTGACCACCAACTCCATAGAAACCAGCGAGGGCACTAAAATCAGCTCCAATTTCATAATCCTTCGGATCAAGCATTACATCTCCTGATCTGTGAATTACTTCAAGACTAGTTATGATAGCCTGTTCTTCACTGCTGAAACATTTACTCGGAAGTATAGCTAACTGTTTATAAGGTAATATGGAAATTAAACCTGGTATAAGTAAGACAACAAGTAAGGCATAGGCGATATACTTTGCCCATGATTTCATTGTTTCTAGCCAGTTAAATACAATACTAGCGGTGAAGATGGAAGCTGCAATTTTGGCAAATAAAATAAATCTAGTAATCTCGATTGGACGTAAGATGAATTTTAAGAGGAATGGTATTACAAGACTGATGATTGCCGCATAAAAAATTATGTAATTAAGGTTATACTTCTTCCTTGTTTGGCTGATAGCTAGTACCGAGGCTGTGATTATGCAGAATCCAAAATCTCTAAAACTGATTGAAGAGAATAATGGGATGGCAAATAAATTACTGTCAGTCACAGGATCAAAGCTTAATGCAAGAGTTCTTAAGTAAGATACATCGTAAAAATAGCTAATATAGGCTTTACCCCAGTGAACCCAACTCATAGATGGACTAAAAATCAAAGTTTTAACATCAGAGGAGAATGATTCACTCGGACAGAATGTTAGGATCTTACCTAAATATAGTAAGAAGATGAAAAACAAAAGATTAGTAAGATTACTTTTCAGATGGCTTCTGTCAAGTATTGTATTGATTAAGCCATAAAGGCTAATTGCAGCAATACTAGGATACCAGAAAGCGGGATAACAAAAAAATAACATAAATGAGATTGTTGAAACTATTACAGCAAAAGAAATGCTTAGCTCTTGAGTTTTTCTCTTAAAGTAATAATTGAAATATACAAAACTAATTATCAGTAGAGTAAAACAAAATGTGAATGCAATATTTTGTGATGGCAATCTCAACTGAGAAGTCATGTGACTGATGGAAGTCCATGAAACCAAAAGCCAATTGCGAAGGAAACTATCAAACGGAATGGTGTTAATTTTACTGATTTCTCTAATGAAATAATCTATACTGTTGATCGATGTGAAAAATAAAACAAAAAAACTAGCAGCGAGGCAAGTTTTTTTGTTTCTAATAAAGGTTTTGAGTAAAATAAAGAGACTAATAAATCCAAGAAAGCTGCCAAGTGCAATCTGGATGCTCATTACTTCCCATATGGGAAATTTGCTAATAACTTTAATCATTGCACCAATTAGGTCAGTGCCATAGTGGTAATTTGCAAGAGAGAAGTTTTGATTTATGGGTAACTTTAGAGGATAAACATCATTGTTAGCAATACTACTAATAAATGCAAGGTGAATTCTGTCAGGACTACCAAAGATTTGATCACGGAAGTACATTAATGTCGCAATTATTAATGCAGAACAGAATACATAAGTACTGCCATCTTGTAGAAATTTGGGTATGATTGTTAGAGGATGCTCTTGCTTCCTCAGGTAAAGAAGCACAGAAGCTATGGTTAGGATTACTAAGCTACAATATATGCTGAATCTGAAGCTCTGTGTTAAGAGCGCTAATAAATGAGTTACAAGGATAAAAACGCCCAAGCCTGATATGAAGCTTAAGCTTAGTTTTTCTATAACCAATAACTCATCTTCCCGCTTTTGTTCTAAGAGCGGAATAAGTCCACCTATGAGTACTTTTCCAAGGAAAGTCAACGCTGCGAGGACGAGAATTAGGGCTAATACTGGCACCAGTATATATTAACCTACAATAATCATTTATTGTAGGTTAATATCACCTTTGAGAAAATGCTGTAAGTTCTCGAAGCTTGTTATAATTAATTGCAATGAAGGGTGTAATTCTAGCTGGCGGTAAAGGAACAAGGTTAGCACCCATTACTGATGATTACCCTAAACAATTGGTACCCGTCCTAGGGAAGCCAATATTGTTTTATTCCATTGAATATTTACTTAATGCGGATATTAAGGAGATTGCTATCGTTGTTAGCCCTGAGACTGGTGCAATGATTGAAGAAGTTGTTGGAAGACGGAAGTTCAAGGCCAATATAAGTTTTATTTATCAAGACGAACCAAGAGGATTGGCTCATGCCATTGGAATTACTAGAGATTTTATTGGAACGACAGAACATTTTATAACTCTTCTTGGTGATAATTTATTTGATAAACCGTTATCAGATTTGATTGAGACCTTTTATGAGACTAAGGCTGATACGCTTCTGCTTCTCAAGCAAGTAGATAGGGCTTATGCCTTCGGTGTGGTTGCATTTGATGAAAGTGGTAAAGCACAAAAATTGGTAGAGAAACCTAAGACATTTGTCTCTGATTATGCCATTGTTGGAGTTTATATTTTTTCAAATAAAATATTTGATGCTATTCGGAATATTAAAGCATCGGCAAGGGGGGAATTAGAAATCACTGATGCTATTGCGTCTCAAGTTGAATTGGGGCAAGAAGTTCAAACGAGTATTTTACACTCCTATTGGTTTGATTCAGGTACTAGAGATGGATTACTCAATGCTAATAAATGTATGCTACTTGCCGCAAGAAAATTTGATAGCATTAATGCTGATGTAGAGAAGTCATATTTATTAGGAAATATTGCTTTAAGTGAAAATACAAGCATTAGTAATTCTAATTTAATGGGACCTATTTTCATCGGTAATAACGTGAAGATCAGTAACTCAGTCATCGGACCTTTTACCAGTATTGCTGATAACTGCGTTATTGATAACTCTGAATTGCAAGAAACCATTATTATGGATTCAACTAAAATTAGAGGCACCTGCATAGTTTCGTCAGTAGTTTACAAAGATAGGTTTATTAAGGATGAACCGATGATGATAAACACATTAAAAAAATAATTTATGAAGCTTTCTATTGTCTCCACTTTATATAAATCTGCTCCTTATTTAGAGGAGTTTTATTCACGCATCAGTGAGTCAGTCCAGAAAGTTACTGAAGACTATGAAATGATTTTAGTTAATGATGGTTCTCCAGACAACTCTCTAGAATTAGCATTAGCTATCAGAAAGATAGACAGTAGAGTAAAAGTTGTTGATTTTTCAAAAAACTTTGGGCATCATAAGGCTAAAATGCTTGGACTTTCTTATGCTTCTGGTGATTATGTTTTTTTGATAGATTGTGATCTGGAAGAGGCTCCTGAGTTATTTGGTGAATTTTGGAGCGCATTGTTTAGTGAAAATCTTGATATGGTTTATGGAGTTCAAAAAGTACGTAAGGGTGGTCTCTTTGAAAAAGTTAGTGGTTATTTATACTATAAGTTTATCAATGCACTAACTAATGATATGGTGCCAACTAATTTTCTTACTGTGCGCTTAATGACGAAGCGATTTGTCAGCAACCTTGTATCTTTCAAAGAGCATGAATTAACGTTCTCAATTATTATTGCTCTCAATGGTTTTAAGTCAAAGGCTATCTATGTTACTAAAGGGCATAAAGGATCTAGCTCTTATGATTTAGTCAAAAAAGTCAATTTACTTGTTAACACTGTCACTTCGTCTACAGCAATACCCTTATGGATCATTTTTTACTTTGGATTACTAGTAACCTTTTTGGCTTCTATTGCGATTGTTTATTTAATTACAGCAAAAATCCTTTATGGTATTGAAATCACTGGCTGGGCTTCTATTATGGTTCTCAACTTATTCTTTGGTGGTGTAACAATATTTGTCTTAGGTATTATTGGTATTTATATATCTAAGATTTTTATGGAAGTTAAGCCAAGACCATACACCATCATTAAAGAGACTTATGGTGATTTTAACTTTGAAACCAAAGTATCCCAGCCATTATCAAGTAAGTATGAAACTGAATCTAAATCTTTACCTAAATGAAATGTCCCTTCTCCTTCTTGTTTAATGCGAGTGATGTTTCCAGATTTGATATCATGCCATTGTGTTATAAGTAAATCTTCTAATGCTTGAAGCCCCTTCCAGTATGAGCTAGACAGGGTTTCATTATCTTCAAACACAAGCTCTTTCTGTGCGATGATGTCTCCAGTATCCACACCTTCATCTATATAATGTATTGTTACTCCCTTGGGGGTATTGTCAATAAAGCTCCATAGATTAGGGTGTCTTCCTCTGTTATATGGTAAAAGAGAAGGATGCAAATTGATAAGTTTGTCCTGGAATGCTTTTATGATATCCGCTTTAATAATTTTGGTATAACGATAACTTATAATAAATTCAATGTCATTACTTTTGAGAAAATCTAGGTCGAAAACAAAATCAGCAGCTTTGTCTATAACTTCATCTCCATTCTCTAGTAAGAAGTTCTTTATACGGTCAGGATCTGGGCTCAGTAGTAGAATTTTCATATCAAGTCTATTGTAACAAGATTTTTAACTTACTCTACCCACCCTTGCTCCTTTGCGTATGCTTTGAGCTTCTGGAAATTAGCCATGGTTTCCTGAAGGAGTGGGGTTTGCCAGATTATGCTGCTTTCTGGGATGTCATAGATGTTCTCTTCGAAGCAAGGGAGAAAATCCTGAAGAAACTCCTCAGGGCAGGCTTTATAGTAGGTTGTAATGTTCTCGTAGCCATACTCCTTTCTCCATGTTTCTAGAAAATTTGTGTCAGATTCCATTTCTTTCTGGCTTTTAGAAATCTCATCCATTAATTGTTGATGTCCGATATATGGCATATCACCATTATCTCCCATAATCCCATATTGATTCTTTGGACAACTTGATGAACGTAATAACTGATGAATATATATATATATATATCCGTCAATTTCAAGATTATTGACTAAGTATAAAAATAAATCGTAGTCTTTATCAAAAATAGATTTATACATATAGTATTTTTCTAGAGGAGGTTCTTTTTTTTTCAATAAAAAACCGTCCAAGGCTGCGACAGTAGCTATCAAACCATCAATATAGTATCCAGAGGCTCTTGCTGTATGTCTACGTCTCTGATTAATAAATTCAAGTTCCACTACCCCGTAAAATGGTAATTGGCTTACGGAAATATTTTTTATCTTTAATAAAGTATCAAGATTTTGCAAATAATTTTCTAAACTTATTAATTCACCTTCAAAACACTTTTTTTCTAAAATTCTCATATGACTCATTGTATAGATTTAATATTTACCGCATTTCTATGTAAAGGAAAAGCAGTTTGAATACGATTTTTTATCCCCTCCGTTAGATTAGAATCTGCCGTACGAATTTGCAATATTTTAATCGTATCTCCTACATCTACTTTACTTACACCGATATTGTATCCAAAATCTTTTTGAAATGCCGTATCAGTATAACCTGTAACAAAACCTCTTTCATTATTTTTAGATCCAACTATAGCTTCTTCTATAAGATGCAGAATCTTAATATGAGAAAGGAACTTAGTATCCACGTTAAATCTAGGAATATTTGCCTGGTAGCCATGATTTAGGTAAATATGTTCAAATCTATTTTTGTCTAACCAGTAAACTTTATAGTTTAATGAACGCCAAATCGTACTATCAGGACGAGCATCATGAGATTCAAAAACCCTAAACAAACCAACTCTATTATTATCGTTTGCAATATGATCAGCTAATGACATACAATACCCTAAGGCTGCATCAGGATTTGAGATAGAATATTTACCTTGGGTCTTCGGAACTAATCTCCAAAGATCATATTTGATTCCACGCAAATCATTTTTAAAGAAGGTATATGGATGATTGTTGACAACTATACCTTCATCACTAATCGAATCTCTAACTCTAGTTGCATGGTCAATAAATCGAGCAATAAAAGGTAGTGCTAGATTAGGATTAGCCAATCCCTTTAATCTAGCAACTTCTTTAGTAATACACCAATTATCAGAAGTTTTTGACAATAACATTGTCATTGCAGAGAGAAATACTGTTGAATCACGATCCCTGTCATAATACCTTACTCTAATTGTAGATATACCAATATTCGTTCCAGGAATTACAGGAGGGGCTTTTATTTCTAAATCTTTTACATAACTAGTACTTAGATTTTTAGGTTTACCATCAGGTAATGTAAAAGTAAAGGGACCTTTTTCTTCAAAAGTATCTAATTGATATTCACCCGTTTCGATTTCATTACATTGATCAGTTTGATCAACTTCTTGACAAAGATATACTTCTCCAAAATTTAAGGCACTAGTAACACGTAATTTATAAGTAGAACTACTTCCATCCATAAATTCCACAGCATTACCATCAGAGCCAATGATTTTGAAATCAAATAATGGCTGTTTGGTACCAAACGATATTCTAGTATTTTTTACTAAGTTCTCGGTAGCGAGCATTGCAGAAGCAGCGAGAGTAGAAAAGGTTTTTTCAATTTTCTTTCTATTAGCAATCACAGTAGTCCCAATTGCACCTGATATCGCCTCTAATAGGATTAAATCATCTGCAATAAGCAATCCTTTACGAATTACAGATAAAGACGACACATTTATATCTATAGACCTAGAAAACTCTTGAGATACAGTCAATTCATTACCTTGAATAGGCTTTGTAGTATATGGTTCGGAGTTCTCCAATCCTTTCTCAGGATCCCCATCAATATACGTAGTATATTCAACATGCATATCTCTTTCAAAACCATTATCAATATTTGCTGTAAACTGCAGAATAGCATCAGTCCCATTTTCATCAAATTCCAGAAAATCAGGGATATCAACTTTCAACACTGGATCATCAATAATAAAGAACTCTGCAGTCTGACTCAGTCTCTGATTATCAAAGTACGCTTCTAAGATATATTCTTTAATATCTTCAATTCGTTGAAAAGGAATAATAGTAGAGATATTATAGGTATATTCATCGGCATTCGTAGTCGGACTTGTAGAACGTACTGTTACTGGGTTTAATGCTTCTTGATTAGCAGCTTTATCTATGAGCTTGAAGCTAATCTTATTGACATCTTCATTCTTAATACCTGTAAATGTAATGGTTCTATCAAATACATAATCTTGCTCAGCTGGAGCATAGATCACATTCGGTTCACCGTCATTATTGCCAGAACCAGGATCACCAAGATCATTAATCCCATCCGTACCGAAGGTTATGATTGGTTCGGTGTCTTCAACTAATATGAAATCTCTAGTTTCGTCTTTAACGCTATAACCATTAGCGACCGTTGGATCACTATATCTCAATTCAGCAATAAGAGTGTATTTTATACCTATTTGATGCAGAGGAACAACTTCATCCAAGTCTACAAGGATAAACGCACCATCCCTCTTATAAGAAATAAATTTCGTGATTGTATTAGTTGGATTTTTAGGGTCTTGATAAGCAATGCCCATTCTAACACCATCAATTGATCGAGTAGGATTAGTACTCACGATTACTGGATAGGATCTTCCTAGAGGTATACTATTCAAAACACCTTTCTCTAATCCTTGAATAAGAATCTCTGCATTTGGTATATCTTTAACAACTTCAATCGAACAAACCACTCCCGTATTAGAATCGAATCCACCTTGCGCGACAACATTCGGATCAGCATTACCTTTTGCCACTACAAAATTAATTGAATAACGTGACTTATCTTCTGGTGCTCTAAAACCATTGAAATTGAAAATACCACCATTGTAATTAATTTTATGGTTCTCTTTGTTAACAATAATAAAGGGAGTATCAAAATTTGTTGAAGTATATATCACATCATTAGAAAATTTGAAATCATTTCTTTCACTATCTAAAACCCAAATCTTCGCAGTATTTTTACTAGCAGATGAAAAATTAATGGTTATATATTGTAGATCTGACTCATCAGCTATAGTATAAGGACTAAGCACTGGTCGATCATTGACTCTTATTGAGCAGTGATTTCTATATCCATGATCTATTTCTAACTTCTGGTACCTAAAAGCATCATTCTCATCAACTTCATAGTATTCATCTATGTCTCCTTGATCCACTAAAGTTGCTAGATATGCTCGATCTCTTCTTAGTTTAATTCCAACAAATTCTGCATCTAGCATATTAGTTTTAAAGTCACTTTCACCTAAAAACTGTGTGAGGTTAGTATTAATTTTCTTGGTAATGGAAATATTTTCTATTGAACTATTGTATCCTTTTGATTTAATTGGCGATACCACATTATTTCCCTTTAGTACTGAGCCATTAATTATAATTGGATCACCAATGGTAGAACTAGTTTCGTCAAAAAGTTGCAACTCAAGTTCAAGTGGATCAAATTTCTTGCCAACAATATTGCTGATTTTAGAATACAAGTACATGTTCTCTTTGCCATCAGAACCTTTAATTTTGACCCTTTGATTCAGGAGATTACGATTATCAAAAGACGGGAAGTCCATAAATTTCACAACGATCGTATTTTCCAGCGGTGTTATATTTGTTTCCGTTGTTTCGTCTATTGGATCTTGTAATGGAGTCGTATCTGTTTCGTAGATACCTTTAAGGCGAACATCAAGATCAGTAACAGACTTAGTCACAACTGAAAAAGGTATGACTAAAGTATGTGTTTTGCTTAAGTCAGTTGCTTCTTGTTTTTTCAATAGAATATCACTTCTAGAGTTTAACGCTAAATTTATTGGTATGTTTAATTTTGAACTAGCAAAACTGGAATCATTAATATCTATATCTTCTTCATGACCAATTCCTTTAAACTCAATAGAAGCATTTTTAGATTTACTCTTATTAAGTTTTAATTCTGGCTTATAATTTTTCTGTTTCTTTGGTTTGTCAGGATCGTCTGCTTTGAAATTAAAGCTTATGGATCTAAATTTATTAGTGAGCTTCTCATCATAATCAAATTCGCTACTAAAATTAAATTCATTAGAGGCAATTTCAAAATTCTCACCTATCGATGTATTGAATGATGGCTCGAAAAATATTTCATCTGTATCTAATGATAAGTTTGTCATTGCAACAGGTATCGGATCAATTTTATAAGTTACTTGATCAATTTGCCTTTTTGGATCATCGATAAAAATAAAGCCTGCTTCCTTCTGTTTATCAAAATGTGCAACTAAATCAACCTTAAATTCAAGAGATACTTCATCTTTGAATAAGGTTCCACCATTCACCAGTCCTAAAGATTCATATGTACTTTTATGATATCCAGGATATTTATCGGAAGCTTCAGTTTTGGTTAATTTAAACGATAATTCTTGACCATTAACTACAGAAGACTTATTAGCATAATCATACTTAGTAATCAGTAAATTATTAAGCATTAATGACTTACTCGGATCAAAACCTTCAAGCTTTTCTTCTGGAATTAATCCATCGTCATCAATATAATGGATATGCATATTAAAATTCTTAGGTCTGAGAGAAACAAACCCCTTTTCTTTTTTAATTTGTTCTGGGCTAAGACCATCAAGCTTCTCTTCAATTTCAACAAAAAGATATTTTTCAGGTAGAGGCAAAACATTTAAGTTTACAAAGCCTTGAGCCAAAACAAAATCACTATCCTCTTGATTGCTCAGTGTAATGTGGATTTTATGACCTTTATCACCACCAGATAAAGCTGGTAAATTATCAGCTGTAATTTTAAAATTTTGCATGTAATTTCCATATGAATCATTGCTCATTGCTGTCATTGGAGTTATTTGCAACCCATGTAATATAGGGTCTAGCTGTATTCTATAAGTTGGATTTCTATATTGGTATATTTTTAGATTTGACGCACTAAATGGAGTAACTGATTTAACAGCAATAGTCATTTCTAAATGATCAATATTATGTCCTGCAAATAAAACATCCGGTATTGTCTTGTATGATACTGATGGTATTGCATCACCAATGTTTCCAGGAACAACATTAAACGAAATACCAGGGTCTAAAGTTACATTAGTACCAGTTTTGTTTAATTCATTTATCCATGCTGCATGAAGATAGTAAGAGACACTGCCGCTTGACCAAACATCCTTCATATTACCTACATCTATATCAAATCTATTGCCTAATTGGCTGTTCATTCCTTCAAACAAAAAGTAAGGTTGTGTAACATAAGGATGCAAACTAGAGGAATCAACATCACCATTTGGAGTCAAGTTTGTATCTATGTATGTTCTATAAGACGATTCAGAATCAGCTATTGTATCTATAAGCTGACCATTATCAAGTGTATAAAAAGCACCTAGTACTGTTCTTCTTTGGTTAGTAACTGAAACCATTTCGATGGCGGGATTTACATTAAATGCAAAATTTGTCCGTTCAGTACCTAATTCGTTATCATCACAGACATTGGCGTTAAATGCTATATCAAACGCTTTACCTTGAGGTATTGTGTAACGTGACCCATCAAAACTAGGATAGCTACCGTCACTGAAACCAACAGTATTATTTACAAAAGGTAAAACGCAATCAGAAGGCTTATCATTAAAGAAAGGATCATCTAGATTGAACTTTGTGGTATTGAGAAATTTCCTTCCCCCTGTAGAATTATTATAAAAAAACGTTTTGTGTTCAAATCTTTTATTTCCAGCTTTATCTATAGACATAATTTCAACGATATTTCGATCATTTAAGTTGATTTGATATCTACTTAAATCAATCTCCTTTTCAAAAGTCCAAAGATCCGTCTCGTCAATATCTTTATTAGCAGTAAATTCTTTAAAAGCACCATTATTAATCTTATAGAAAAGTTGTGAAAGATTATCATCATATACATCACCTGCTAAAATAAGATTACTTGACGTATATGTCGAGTAATCAACTGGAGTATCAATCTCTATTAAAGGTTCAATCGAGTCTAATATAATATTGAAAGTTTTTGATTTAATGATCTTGCCATTTGGCAAAGTGGCTTCAAAATATATAGAATTATTTCCTTCATTTATTTCATAAGTAAGATCTGATTCTAAATATCTATCATCAATCTGCTGAACTTCTCCATTATTAGAATCAGGAATTGCTTCCTCACTATAATCATCCGATTCCATATACCGTGTCGTATCATCTAAAACATTTGTATATGACTTGATTAGCTTAGAATTATTATAAATCCTGATTTCCTTTAAGCGCTTATTAATCTGAGCAGGTATTTTTTGAATTCTATCGTAAGTATAATTCTTATTTCTCTTTAATATGTTTTCCAGATCACTCATATCAATAGCGATATCTTGTATCTTAGTCTTCTCTACAACAAACTCCAAATCACCAGCCCCTCTCTGTTCTAGATCATCAAACACAAGTATGTCTAGGATATAGCGACCAGGAGATAAATAAAGATCTGTGAAACTTTCTCTAAACTTAGTAGCTACATTACCAGTGAGGGTCTTAGAGTACATTACCTCATTAGTTCCCTTGTCATATACTTGCACTTCCATTCTCTGCAAGGTAATTTTCGTGGCGATTTCTGCTTCTATAGTAATGATCTCTTCATCACTCACCTTTACATTGTCAGCTTGTTTGTTAATCATTAGTGATGTGATCACTGGTGCAGGTATATCCCTTATGACTAAAGGCTTCAGCGCAAAGGCAATGGGCTCAGGTTCATCAATAGTTTTCACCCAGAATTTAATTTGATAAGTACCCACATCACTATAGGTATGCTTAGTGTCTGTAACAGAAGCCTTCATGAAGTCAGTGTCTGGATTCGCGCCAGCATAGGTCCAGCTCGTGCCATCACCAAAGTCCCAGCCAAACGCTGACACCTTGGTTCCATATTTACTCTTACTAGTAACCTTAAGTTCAGCTTTAAACCCAGGATTAGGGATATCCTTGGGACCCAGATTGGCAATAATAGGGGTGAAAGCTACAAGGGTAGGAAGCTTAGCGATAGTAACCGTTCCAGCTGATACTGTCCAACTCTCTGCATGTCCATCAGTGAAGCTGGCACTGACTTCTAGCTGTGGATTATATTCTCCTTTAACATAAGTATGTTTACGTTCAGTTAATGTCTTTAGGTCAATATATTTATTGATCTGAACATCAGCAATACTCACTGAGCCATTCTCTTCTAATCCATCATTATAAATAAACTTATAGCCTAAGGAGATAGGTGGGTTATTCTTGGCTGTGATTACTTTCACTCTAGCATTGAGACTTACCTCACTCTTGCCACTAAGATCAGGCTCGAAGATTTTACTAGCGTTATTTACGCTGAGAGACGCTACTAAACTTTGACCTGGTCTGATCACCTGAACACTGTCGGAAAGTGCGCTAGCAGAATTCTTATAGAAATCTTCTACGATAAGTTGAGCCCTATAGATACCTGGGTCCTTACTTGGGCCTATATAGAACACATTAGCGTGTGGATCATAATTTGAGCTTAGGCTAGTGAACTCAGCATCAGCAGTAGCTTCTAAGTTCTTAAACTGAGTCTGCCAAGCATACGATCTGATGCCGTCATTTATGTGAGACCCAAACTTCGAAGCTCTGTTAGGATCGTAGCTATTATAACCGAGGAAAGTAGCTCTTTCATTAGGGTTATCACTTGGTTCTAGTATTAGTTTCTTGATGTCGTCAGTGGTTACTTTGGCGATAGGGCTCTTATCCTCCACAACATTCAGCTGAGTGGAAACTTCGCCGACATAAGTTAAGTAAGTATCTGGATCATAGTAGTGTGCGCGAATCACCATATTACGATCACCTAAATAATCTCTACTCATATCAAACTTAATCTGTTCTCTTTGCGCCTTATGCTCAGGCTTGTTGAAAGGTACATCTATCACATGACTAGAACTCTCCTGGTTCGCTCCATCGAAGATTTGCACTTCATATATCCAACCATCGCGGATTTTATCGTTTGGAGCATCACTGCTTAGTTGGATCTCACAGGTTTGATTATTCTGTTGGGTGATTATTGGGGTCTCTGGAGAGCTGATCTTTAAGTTTACTTGGTGATCTTCATTGAAGCAGACCCCATGCTGAATAGACAGAGCATTACCCTGTAAATAATTGAATTGACTCTGATTAATAAACGCAAACTTACCCTGGGCTGTAGCCTGGTTAAAAGGTTTGACTAGATTATTCTTAATGTAATCTTCCATGACTGCATCAGACTTACTTCCATTAGTTAGATAAAAATAAACACAATGTGTGCCAGGCATAAAGTTTTCTTCACCAAAAGTTAGATTGACTTTACTGCCAGTATTATTACCATTGCTTGTTAGAGCCTGAAGTATTTTATACTTCCCAGCATTAGTACCTTGAGTTGATTTCCTGTTGAGGTGTACCGCTTGCAGTCTCGTATTCGGAGTTGTATCCATAGAGATAGTTACAGTTTTCTTCTTGGAATTTTTATCGCCAAATAAGTCAAGTTTCAGATTATTAATCGTCGGTTTAGGTGGAGCAGTATAGACAGTGACAGCTTTAACTTGTACTCCATTAGTAGACGGGCCAATAATCTTAATCTGTAGATCGAGAGGACCAGTAGCGATGGTGAAAGCATCAGAGACTAGATCATAGAATTTATTACCAGCAGCTGGATCCTTGGAGAGAACTAAGCTACCATTCACCCACACTCTAATACCATCGAATCTATTACCATTGAGATGAATTTTTAACTTGGCTTGATTGGCAGTGCCAGTCTCCAAGCGAAGGTTCTTAGAATAAATCATGGTATCACTGTCATAGACTACAGGCATGGCATCTCTAAAGATATGATAAGCGTTACCATATCCATTAGCACCTTCAATAAAAATATTGGGAATGTTGTAATCAATTTTAACTGAATTGCCATCTTGCACTTTATATGTTTTTAGCTCAGGAGTATAACTAGGAGTTGTAAAAGTTTTCTCGGCACTATAGTATAAGTTGTTACTCGTAGCTTGCTGATTAACTTTAATCTTCAAGCTAGATCCTCTGAAATCTTTAGCCTTGAGTTTAGCTACTAGCTTACCGTTATTAACAAACACACTTGGTCTATCTTCCAAGTCTCCACCGTCAACGCTAACCTTCACTGCATGCTGAGCTTGACAGAAATTACTACCCAAGATTTCAACTGTAGCCGCTCCCCTATCCTGAATGCGTGATTCATTTGGCGAATCGAATATTACACTTGAAATAGATATGTTAGAAGCGTAGCTAGACTTACACTGGCAGCTACCAGCACTACCAGTAGTACAAACACCCTCAGATGGTAATACTAAGCCCAGTATAGGAGTACCATTGTCATTGTTCGGTATATTGGCAACATTATCAAAATCGCTTACTGGATCGTCGGTACTCTGAAATTTCATACGTGACATTAAATCAGCAGAGATCACCTCATCGCTATTTTCTTCGTCAGGAACTTTGACATATTGCGGTACATCAGAGATGGTATCAGCAAAGTCCCCCACTACTATCGCCTTACTAAAAGCATTAGCTACTTGTCCCCTAGAGTCTACTACGGTCAGTTTGATATAATAGATTCCACTACTGAGGTAAGTGTGAGATGCGGTAATTCCCTGCGCGGTTGTTCCATCATTAAAATCCCATTCGTAACTATTTATTTCATAATTCTTAGGATCATAGCTACCTTCAGCACTCATAGCCACGTAATTTGAGCCAGGACTATATGTCAGTTGAAGATTAGGGATGGGGATTTGATTTGGTAGGACAGTGAGAGTCTCACTGAGTATAGGCTTATCATCTAATTGGTGCACTAGCTGATATTGACCAGCTTCTGTAAAGCTCTGCGGGGCATCAAGAATACTTGAAGCTACTTCACCATATGCTTCATTAAACTCACTAGATCTATCTGCCAGTATGGTTTTACCGTTAGTATCTTTCTCATAAGCACGATAAATCCACTTATATTGTTCTCTACTGATAGAACCAAATGTGACTGCGTCAATTGAGCTTTCCTCGTTTTCTATTGCTTGTAAGTTACTGAAGCTAAGAGAGCCTACTACCGGTAACACTCCTGTAACAACAATTGATTCTAGATTCTTTCTCGCGAGTACAGTTTTATTCTCGTCAGTCTTTATATTGACTCTAAGTATTGGAGAATAGACTCCTGCCTTAGTATATTGATGTACTGTCACTAATCCTTGTCCATTGGACCCATCTCCAAAGTCCCAAATATAGTCTAGTATTGCTGCACCAGGATTGAACTCAGGCTTATTCTGATAATAAATTGATCCATTAGCACTAAAGGTTAGAGTGGAGCTACTATTCTCTAAATCATTTACTCTATCTTGAACTTCAGCTTTCAGCACTGGACTAGGTTCCAGTATTTCAAACTGAGAAGAGTGGATGTCTGATAGTCCACCAGCATCTGTAACTGTCAGCTGAGTATTATAAATTCCAAATTTATCGAACTTAGATGTAAATTTAGGGCTATTAGGTTTATCCAAAATCAAGTTTTCTGTTTGTTCTGTTACTGGATTATAAAATGATACTGACCAAGTGTAATTACTTATATTGCCATTAGGATCGGAGCTTAATAAGCCATCAAGCTCTATACTGCAGAAGAATTTATCATCTAGTTTTTGCTCTAGAGCTATCTTGCCTTGTTCGTCAACCTTACAGTCAAATACATTCTGCACGAAATTAGCATTAGGAGGATAATTTTTCTCAGTAACTGTTATATCATTTAATTTAACTATAGAAGCAAGCCCCCTGTCATCAGTTACCTTCAGGCTAACTCTGTATGTTCCTAGATCAGTATAATTGCGAGTCACCTTAACTCCACTGACTAGCTCATTATTGCCAAAGTCCCATTCATAACTTAACTCCCTTCCTTCTGGATCATATGAGGCTGAAGCATCAAAATTCACTTGCAAGCTCTCCTCGCCTGTATATTTATCTGCACTAGCATTAGCTACTGGTGGCTTATTAGCTTCTGCAACTTCTATAACTTGGGTATAAGTTGATGCTTTGAATGAATTCTCATATATTTCTAATGTTACCGAGTATGATCCTGCTTCATCTATATAAAACCTACTCTGTTTATAAATTTGTTCACGAGTCTGCTCGGAAGCAGAGCTGATTATATACCTAAAAGCTATTTTGCTTTCATCATCAAAGCCACTGGTGTCTGCATCAAAAGAAAGATACTGCTCGGCTTCGACATAATCATTCAGTATTGTAAATGAATTAGACCGGCATTCAGGGCTTACACATTCTATATATCTTTCTTCATCACATAAATTAGCCTGCAATTGATTGCCAGCAATACCACCACAGTCAGCTTGACAAACGCCTATATTAATCCATGAATCTCGTGACTCTAAACAGACAACCTCCTTGGAGATTATAATTGGTTCAAGATCATACTTAGTACTAGTTCTGCCGTCTGCCGTTTTGACAGTAAGGCTAGGATTAAAAGTACCAGGAGCATTGTATATGTGAGATATATCCTGATTAGTTATTTCCGACTGACTACCATCGCCATAATCCCATAAATAATTTAAGGAATTACTAGAATTATCTATCGGATCAAAACTTCCTTCCGCAGAAAAATTTGCAGTAACAGTATTAGCATTCCTATCATCTACTCTCTCTATTAATCTTGCCTGAGCTATTGGAAGATAGACATCCTTTCCAACTTTAGTCACTTGTATAGGGTCAAGGAATTTAAACAACCTATCTTGTAAGTCACTTGAATAGGCTATAACTAATGGTTTATAGCTACCAGGTTCCTTATAAATATGAGTGATGCTGGGGAACTCCGAAAATTTATTAGTGAATTGTTCATATGATCGATAGAAATTATCACCATAGAATACAAATACTGTAAATTTCTTAGTGCTTAGCTTCAAGTTTTCATTAATAGTTTTAAATCCAATTGCAACCTTTGCATCTAATAATGGAGCTTGATTTATTTTAGATAGAATTGTTGGAATGATATCAGCGGCAAATGATCGTTTGTTATAGTCGATTATGGTGTTTTCATCAATTGTGATCGATGGTAATTCATATTTATCACTACGGCGACCATCTATGGTTTCTACAATTAGTGTCGGAGAAAAGCTTCCAGCTGATTTATATGTGTGACTAATCTCTAGGTTCTTAGTATTGGTAGAACCACTATCTCCAAAATCCCAATAATAGGTTAGATTAGTGCTGCCAGTAGCCTGTGGATCAAAACTTCCCAGTCCACTAAACTTGACGGTGACAGTATTAGCTATGGCATCGTGGGTCTTGAGAACTGTTGCACCTTGAGCGATAGGCTTATAGGCATCCTTCTGTTCAACGATGATAGGATCTAGAAACTTAAATACTCTACTCTTAAGAGTTTCTGAATACACTATTAATAGGGGTTTATAGCTACCATGTTTAGTATATTCATGCTCAAGCTCTTTGAAATCTGAGTATTTACCTGTAAAGTATTGATAATTCTTATAGAAATCATCTCCAAAGAAAAGAAAGGCCGTAAATTTCTGGTCTCCGAGATCTTGAATTACGCTTTGTTGAATAGAGAATTTTATTTTTGATTTACCGTTGGCCAGATTATCATCTCTACTTTTGATCACAGCATTGAAGTCAATCCCAGTAGGTATCGGCTCTGCAGCCTCAGCTTTGAGCATTAACAAGTTAACATACGATTGCTGAAAAAGAAAAATAGCTAACAAGAACAGATTGACAAGCAGTCTATTTAGCTTCTTTAGAAAATTTTGGTGGAAAAAATTTCCCCTCATATGTAAGTACCTAGGGCAATCTTAAAAAATTATCAGTCTAATTGTCAAGAAAAAATTAAAAAAATCTTGAAAAATTATTAAGGTATCAGTTAAGATGACCTGAATATACAGGACTCGTAATGAACGAGTGAAAGTGAAAAATGAAAATCAAAACTCATAATCTAGTTTCTTTAGCTTTAGCCTTAGTATTTTTCTTTAATACAATATATAGCAAAGCAAGTTCTCAAGAGGATTTCATTACTATCTATACGACTGTTTTTCATCCCGGCCCGAGTGTTGATGCATCCAAAACAGTTGAATGGGACTTTAATGGTGATGGAGTCACCGACTCAACTCAGCTAGATGGGTCCTATGTTTTCCCTGGACCTGGAACGTATAGTGTAAAGCTTAAGGTTAAAGATGCTGTTAGTGAAACAATAACAACTAAGACTATAAGTATTAGTGAATCGTTGGTGCCCACAGGACCTGTTGTGCCTGAGAATTGGATGAGTCAAGCATGGTCAAATCGAATTAAGATCACTATTAAAGCGGCTAAGATTGCTGGAGACTTAACTGACTTCCCTGTGTATTTAAACCTCGGAATATTACCAAGTGAGTTTTTTACTACAGTACAGAGTAGTGGCGCTGATATCAGAGTAACTAAAGCAGATGGTAAAGCTGAACTAGCTAGAGAGGTAGTTTCAGTTGATAAAGTAAACAAAACCGGAGAATTACATTTTAAGGCTGACGCTTTGAAAGCGGGTGTTGATAATGAGTTCTATATTTATTTTGGCAATCAAACTGCAACGGAGATAGGTGGGCAGAGTGTTTGGACTAACGGATACGTTGGTGTTTGGCATATGCAGAATGATCCAAGTAATTCAATTTTAATTGATTCTAGTGGTAATAACAATATGGGCACATCTGTAGGAGCAATGACTACTAGTCAGTTGTTATCAGGTAAACTAGGTAAAACTATTAACTTCGATGGTGTCAATGATTATTTCAGCTTGGGAACCCCTGTTAGTCTATCATTTGCTAGCTCTAGTATGACAGTATCTCTTTGGTACAAAGGTTCCGACACCTCTACATATAAACATTTAATTAGCAAAACTGGAAGTGGTACTAGTACATTTCAGTGGGGTTTTGGAATATATGGTGGTGGGATTGACAGGGTATTTCTGTCTACAGCATCAGCTCCTAACTTCAATGATTTTTTGGGATCTACTACTAATATTAGTAATGGTTCTTGGAGATTTTTAACTGGAACTAAAGTACAAGGAGGTAATAGCACCGTATATGTTGACGGAAACAACGATGGATCAGGATCAACCAATAATATTGTTAACCAACCTTCTGTTCCAGTAACTATCGGTGCGCGATCTAATGAAGGAAGTAGAAGTCAATTTTACTTGGCTCAGTTAGATGAAGTAAGGTTGTCAAAGATTGCACGCTCACCTGAGTGGATAAAAACAGAATATAATAACCAAAATGATAACCCTAACTTCTTTGTAATTGGCACCAATGAGTCTATTTGATCTTTCTGTTTTTCCTGGAGCTAATCAGATATACAATAAACAGCAACATAAACGGTATAAATTGCAGTCTATATCTCGGTTCTCCTTGCACTAATATCATCGGAAATAGGGCATAGAATAGAGCTGTGCCAAGAATGTAGAGTTCTGTTAATGAACTTAGTAAGCTTGGTTTACTGCTAATGAATATTAAAACAGAAATAAAAAACGCAGGAATAATAATTTTGGCAAAAGTGAGGTCTTGAAATAAATCTTGAATTAGTAGAGAAATATTGTTTTTGGTTAAGGTGAATGCTATATCCGTGTCATTGTTAATCATTAGTAGAAAGGATTTCTTACTCTGAGCTTCTTTGAACTGATTGATAGCATCCTTGCCAATGATCATCGGCTTACTGTCCACGGGTGGGTCTACGTTTAGTTTAAGTGAGAATGGTATTAAGGTATATTCTGGGACTTCATAGTCCAGGTCTTTCTTGAGTGAGCCACGAAAATTATTCAAGTGTAAATTAGAAGATAGGAATAAATTTGGCAAAGACAAGGTGAATATTCTTGAAAGAGTAGATATAGGGTTCTTTAACATAGTGTCTATGCTGTAATCTAAACATATCTTAGCCCATTGCTCAGAGCTAAGTGTTGACTGGGTTTGCGGGTGAATGACCTTCCCCTCCCTGCCTAAAGTGTTAACTATGGAGATGGCTTGATAGAAAGCTTGATCCTTAGGAGAACCTTGACCCAATTTAGCTCTGAAGCTATTAGTGTAATCGAGTATTCCTTGAGTTATCCAAGGATACAAGCTACTAGGATTGTTTCTGATCATGTCTTCGGTTAATGACCAAAGAATTACCCCGGAGGTAGAATAAACTGAGACCTTAAACTGCTGATGTTTTTGCATGTTATAGAGCCTCATGGGAAGCTTGACTAGGAAATTTGTTGAGCAGATCAAGATAGCTGCGATTAACATCGATTTATTAGAGAGTTTGATAGCTTCATAAATACCAATTAGAAGCAAGGTGATGGTTAAAATCATTAACCAAGATACAGCAGTTTCTTTAGTGAGACTCGCTAAGCTAGAGCATAGACCTGTCATGATTGCATACAGATACATATATCTGTCACGTTCAAACATCTTGATGATAAATAAACTTGCACTAAGAATCAGAAAAATGAAAACAGATTCAGGCATTATCACTTGCTCTATATATAGATTTAGGGGATCAAGTGTGAAGATTAGCGTTGCAATGAAGCTCAATCCCTGTCTACCTTGGCTTAATTTAATGGCAATGAAGTAGAAGATTAAAGCAGAAGCAATCGCTAGAGTCTTGTTGATTACTACTAAGTTTATTACAGAACCGTTATCAAACGATTGAACAAAGTAGCTCAGAACTCTTTGTAATAAGCTGAAATTTATGGTGTCCAATACCCAATTGAAATTATGCGCTTCGATTATCGGTAGGGGGACAAAATATTTTACAGAGTCATCGATAAATAGTACGGGTATATTGTTAGTGAATCTTACTAAAGCAGATATAAATATGATTAATAGTGGATAGCGTTGCTCTTTTAGAATAGTGTTCATGTCTTACTCTCTTTACTATTAAGGATAGTAGCCAGTATATAAGTGCTAAATAGCAACATAAAGGGTATGAATTGCAGTCTGTACCGAGGTTCTCCGCTGGTAATAAGTAGGGGTAGAAGGAAGTAGAGTAGTGTAGTTGCAAGTATATATAGTTGAAATAAACTAGGTCTTAGTCCTTTAATGTTAATTAGGAAATAAATTAGACTCAGAGTAAACAGAGTAAAGGTAATTTTGTCGGGAGAAAAACTAGTGAATAAGTCTTGTATCCATAATGATAAACCTCGCTTCTCTATAACAAATGCTGTATTAGAGTCTCTGCCATACATTAATAAAAATTCTTTCTCATGATGATCCTTGAATTGTTCTAGCTCAGTACCTTTCACTATTCTGCAATTCTTTAATTTAGGATCAAGTTGCTCCTTAAACGAATAGGGCTCTAGGGTGAACTGCATAACTTCATAATTCAGCCCAGGTCTGAGAGATTTACGAAATTCATTTAGGGTTAAATTATTGCTGTTGATTAAGCTTGGAAGCGAAACCTGACAGATCCTCTTGATAGTTTTTATCGGATTCTTGATGACAGTGCTTACGAAATATTCTGCAGTTATTTGAGACCATTCTCTGGAAGATATTCTTTGACCGGTGATGGGGTTCTGTAATTGTCCTTCACGTCCAGGTATATTTAGTGTATAGATTGCTTTCTCAAAAGCCTCTCGTCGATTGTCGTTTGTGCTAAATTTGGTCTCGAAATATTTAGTATATTGCTTAATAGTTTCAGTTAAGAAGGGATATTTATTAGAAGGATTATTCTCTATCATTTCGGGAGTAAGGGCTAGTAGTAATGCACCTTTTACGTCAAATAGGCTTACTGCAAATACTCCATGTTTTTGTTGGTTGTGTAACATGATTGGCAGCTTAATTAGAAAGTTAGTGCTAATTAAAATTAATCCTAGAATAAGAAGGCTTTTATTCTTATCCTTGAGGAATTGAACTATGCCTAAGACCACTACTGTTACGAGTACTGCATTAGACCAGGTCTCTCCGCTATGCTTAGTTATAACTATGAGTCCAGCTAAAACGCCCATGCCTAGAGCGTAGATGTATTTGGTTTGATTTTTGGTTTCAAGAAACTTATAAAACATTAAACTGGCTAGTAATTGTAAGAACAAGAACAATGCTTCGGGCATTATGATTTGTTCTATGTAGAGCATGAGTGGATTAAGGGAAAAAATCAATGCTACTGCAAGGCTGAGAAGTTTTCTTTGTTGAGTTAGTTTAAGCAATAGTCTGTAAAACACTATTGTTGAAAGGACTCCAAAAAACTTTTCTAGGATTATCATATTGGCTACTGATCCGCTATCGAGTGACTGAATGAAATAACTTATGATTCGATGTAAGAGACTGAAGTTTATAGTAGAAAAAATCCAGCTGAAATCGTGATTGTAGACGATTTGTAATGGTACAAAAAACTTTACTGAGTCATCTATAAACAATACTGGTAGTTGATATGAGAACCTAACAAACAAAGCGATAGCGGCTAAAATAATGAGTTCTTTGTTTTTCTTGATTAATTCCATCGTTAACATGTTTCTTACATCACAAAGTATAGTATAAAATAGGTTTTAATTGGGATTCTTATTGCTACTTGACACCGTGTAATATTAAAGTTAGACTTTAGTAATGTCCGCTATTATAAAAAGAGAGCTTGAGAAGTCTGTTAAAACCTTACTCGATAAATTCCCCTGCGTAGCGCTTCTGGGCGCTAGGCAGGTTGGTAAATCTACCTTGCTAAAGAGAGTATTGCCTAAAGCTAAATTTTTTGATCTTGAACACGCCCCAGATTATGAAAGAATCACTGATCCAGGTAGATTGGATTTGATATTTAAGGAGAATAAAGGTCCCCTTGTTTTTGATGAAGCGCAACTGTATCCAGAATTATTTTCTGCTCTGAGAGTGCAGATTGACAAGAATAGAAAACAAAATGGTCAATTCTTGATCAGTGGTTCGAGCTCTCCTCATTTAATTAAAGGTATAAGTGAATCTTTAGCTGGAAGGATAGCTATGATTGAAGTCCCCACTTTTAGTTGGAATGAAGCGTTACAGAAAAAACAATCTAAACTTTATGAGAATCTTAATTCTCCAGAATCGTTCAAGAAACTCAAACCTATTTATACGCGACCTGAATTGTATGAGCTTTGCTTAAATGGTTTATATCCAGAACCTTTTTTAGAACGTAAAGATTCTCTGAAATACCAGCTTTGGCAAGAGAACTATATTAAGTCCTATATTGAAAGAGATATAAGAGCTTTGTTTCCCCAACTTAATATTGACGCATATCGAAGATTTATTAAAATGCTATGTTTCTCTTCTGGAGACTTATTCAAGGCATCTAACTTTGCAAGCTCTTTAGATGTGTCTCAGCCAACTATAAAAAGCTACCTTGATATAGCAGAAGGTACTTTCATTTGGAGAAAGCTTCTTTGTTATTCTAAAAATACTAAGAAGCGACTAGTGAAAATGCCGAAGGGCTATATAAGGAATACCAATATTATAAATTTTCTGTTGAACATTAATAGCGTGGAAGATTTGATCGCTCATCCAAGTTTTGGTAATATTTGGGAAGCTTTTGTGATTGAACAGCTTATAAAAAATCTTGAATCCTTATTTATAAAAGCTGACTACTATTTCTATCGAACTCATCATCAAGCTGAAATTGATTTCATTATAGAAGGTAAGTTTGGTATTATTCCTATCGAAATTAAATCTGGAAGTTTTACTAAGAGTGATCAGTTAAGAGCCATGACTAGCTTTATTGAAGAGCAAGCTTGCCCTTATGGGATAGTCATAAACAACGGTGATGAGATTGAGCAGATCTCTGAAAATATATATCAAGTGCCAGCTATATTTCTATAAGCTTGCTTGTGGGTTGCTACTAAATATAGTCTTAGACTGATAATCAATTTGAGACCACTCATTTTCAGTGCCAGAGAAGAGTTGCTTGCGTGTGAAAAGATACTCTAGGAGTAAATAAAGTATTCTAAAGCCCTGCTGAAATACTTTCGCGTTGCTGATTTGATCTTCTTCCTTCCAAACTAAAGGGAAGAACTTGAATCGAGATCTCACATGGCAACCATAGAACAACATGAATACATTGAAAGTAAGATTGTTTGGAAAGTATAAGTAAAATTTATTTTTTAGGTAGCTTGTACTATATATGTTCAAACCTGCTCCCATGTCTGTAATCCAATAGCCAGTGATTATTGAGCATAATAAATTGAGCCCGATATTACCCCAAGCTCTAAATGCAGGGTAATGAATTAGCTTAGAATCTTTGTGGAATCTTGAGCCTAAGAAGGAGTCATAAGTTTGGTATTCAGCACTGATCAGATGTGGTACAAAATCGCTTACCTCACCCTGGTCGTCGCCATGCAGCACTGCGACGTAATCATAGCCTTGCTCTAATGCGTAATTAAAAGCTACTTTATGAGAACCACCTAAATTATAATTGTCACAATTTTGTAGTAATGTAGTTTTAACGTAGTTTAGTTTTTCTAATCCAGTTTGAGCAGCATCTAAGCTTTTGTCTTTACTACCATTATCAATTATTATGATCTCAGTAAAAAGCTTCTGTATTTCTTCGCTGAACTTACTAAGAACGCGTGGAATCTGCTTTTCGCAGTTATACATGGGGATAAATAACATTAGCTTTGGTCGGTCAGCCATAAATAGAAATTATATAATACAATTCATATATATGCAGCCCAAGGTCTTTATTCTAGATGTCGACGGAGTTCTCAACACAGGAAGATTTTTTTATAGTGAGCACGGTAAGGTGATGAAGGAGTTTGGCGCGGATGACAATGATGCTCTGACGCTAGTCGAAGATTTACTTGAGATTCGTTTTGTCAGCGGGGATAAGAGAGGTTTCTCTGTTACTAAGAAACGTGTGGAAGAGGATATGAAGTATCCTCTTGATCTTGTTAGTACTTTTAATCGTATTGACTGGATTAAGGAACGATACAAGCCAGAAGAAGTTATATATATGGGTGACGGGATCTTTGACTATATGGTATTTCGTGAGGTCGGCTATAGCATTGCCCCGGCAGCTTCTGATGCTTACACAGCTGAGCATGCTGACTATGTCTGCAAGCGGGCTGGAGGCGATAGAGCGGTCTCGGAAGCTTGCCGCCATATTTTAGAGAAGTTTTTCGGTGCTTATAACCCTGATAAAATTTTGGAGTTAAAGAAGTAACTACTCAGCCGACCAAATAATTATTAATCTATCTAAATCTTATTTTATGTTATGGTTACGCGCCTTCGAACGGCTAATAATTTACTATATTAAGCCGCGCGCAGCGCAAACGCCGCGAAGCGGCGGAACCCAGATCCCATCCTAGATTTAAGGATTAAAAAGAAAATATTATATCAAGGAGGTGAGTAGTTACAAGTTTAATTAATCCTCAGGATAATATGTATTTCAAATATTATCCTAATATTGGGTAGAATAATAAGGTCTGCGATGATAAAAGACCGCTTAGAAAATTTAATGAAGAAGAGACGCTGCACTTTATTAGGTGTGGGTCCGATGAGTAAGAATTGTGTTGATGCCAGCATAGAGCTTGCTAATGATCATCAAGTACCACTTATGCTTATAGCTTCTCGCCGTCAGATTGACTCTGAAGCTTTTGGTGGTGGTTACGTTAATAATTGGACTACAGAAGAATACTCTCGCTATGTTATTGATCAGGATAAGAAGGGATTTATTATTCTGGCTCGCGACCACGGTGGACCATGGCAGAACACTATTGAGAAAGAGCAGAAGCTGAGTCTGAAGCGAGCGATGGAATCTGCGAAGAAATCTTATGAAGCTGATATTCTGTCAGGGTTTGAAGTTATACATATAGATCCGAGCGAAGATATTTTTGGTACCTCTAGCACTGATCAGATACTAGATAGAGTTTATGAGTTACTGGAATTTTGTACTAGCGTTGCACAGAAAGCTAGTAAGGATATAGCTTTCGAGATAGGTACTGAAGAGCAGAGTGGTGGTACTAACACTCGCGAGCAGCTTGAATATGTTTTGCAGAATGTGTTGAGTTTTTGCGATAAGAGTAAAATTCAAAAACCTACTTTTATAGTTATACAAACTGGTACTAAAGTAATGGAGACTAAGAACGTCGGTACTTTTGATTGGCCGCTGAGAATCATTGGTGAACTGCCTGCAGAGATTCAAGTGCCGCAAATGATAGAACTTTGTAATAAGTACAATATATTTATGAAGGAGCATAATACTGATTACCTTTCTGATGAGGCTTTGAGCTGGCATCCCAAGTTTGGTATCCATGCTGCTAATGTTGCGCCTGAGTTTGGTGTAGAAGAGACGAGAGCTTTCTTGAAACTTTTGGAAGATCACAAGTTACCAGAACTTGCAGATAGATTTATTAACCTGGCTTACAACTCTAATAAATGGGATAAGTGGATGTTGCCTAATACTAATGCTGGCAAGCGTGAACGGGCTATTATTGCTGGTCATTATGTTTTTGCTAAACCAGAGTTCCAAGAGATTAAAAAAGAAGCACAAAAATTTACCAAGGATATAGAGATCGATCAATATTTAAAGGATAGAGTGAAGCTAAGTATTATGCGCTATCTCAAGGCGTTTAGACTTCTAGATATCTCTAAATATAGTTTGGATAATGAGATGCTCATCTTAAATAAAAAAGCTCAGGAGAAAGCTATATGAAAAGAACTGCCACTATAGTTCTTAATAGAAATTTACCAGATGTTACTAATAAGCTCTGTGAGAATTTAGAGAAATATAATTCTGAGTTTACTGATGTCTACGTAGTAGAAAGTGGCTCTAATAAAGATTCTCTATCTAAATATTGTACCTGGCATGCTGACTGGCCGGAAGCGATAGAGGAAGGATTGCGTTATCCAAGAGGCTTTAACTATGGCTTACATAAACTCTATGAAGATAGTAAGTTTAAGCAGTATGATTATTTTTTCTTGGTTTGTAATGATATAGAGTTCTCTACACCTAATGTAGTTGAAATTTTGGAAGAAGAGATGAATAAACATCCTCGACTTGGCATTCTGTCTCCATGCTCAGAACAATGGGGAGAGAAGATACTTATAAGAGATACTAAAGAAGTCAAGTATTTTTGGTACACACAATTCCTTTCTTGGTTTATTAGAAGAGAATTTATCGAAGATATCATACCAATGGAAAACTCAAGCCATATTAACTTCATGTTCGATGGAGCTAATTTCAGAGGTTATGGAGTTGACTTAGAGCTTATTGCGAAGGCTTATGCCAATGACTGGGCTTGCGGTATCACTCCAAGAGCTTGGCAGGCAGAGAATGAATCTTACTTGAAAACTAAGGCTGGAATAATGATGACGGATAGTTATGATATAAATATTCAGAAGCTGCTTCAAGAAGGTAAGAGCTGGATGCGTAATAAATATGGATTTAATAGTCGCTGGTTATTACAGATGTATTCTAAGAATTTTTATGATAAGTTTTTTGAGCACTATCCAGAGTTAGCGGAGTATAAAATTACTTAATATGTTCACTTACTCAATCAATTTAATTTTCATTTTTACTATAATATGTGTCTACGACACGGCTGTGTCTCATGGGCTGCTAAATAATTTTTTATTATGTCGCGCGCAGCGCAACCGCCGCGGAGAGGCGGAACCCATTTCTATTTTGATGTTTGGAAGGATTCTCAATAGAAATATAGGATAAATAATATAATTATGTTACAAACAATAGACAAGCCCTGGGGCAAAGAAGAAGTAGTAGAAATCAATGACAAGTACATGATGAAAAAGCTTACTATGCATAAGGGGCATAGATGCAGTATTCAATATCATAATCATAAGAAGGAAACTATTTATGTGCTTGAAGGAATCCTAAATATTTATATTGGTAATAGTGTTGAAACTCTCGCTAAGCAACAGTTTCATCCTGGTGAATCTGTGACTATTAGCCCTGGCGTAGTGCATAGAATGGAAGCTGAGTTGGGAGATGCTGTCTATCTTGAAGCCTCTACACCAGAAATGGATGATGTAGTGCGTCTGGTTGACGACTATAAAAGAAATTGATCTATAAAGTATTAATTCCAACTGCTGGTACTGGATCACGCTTGGCTGATCTGACTAAGAACGTAAATAAGTCGCTAGTTGCTATTGCTAATAAGCCTAGTATTTCATATATTATAGAAAAATTTCCTCAAGAAGTTCCTATGGTTATTGCTTTGGGTTATAAGGGAAACTTAGTTAGAGAATATTTAGAACTCGCATATCCTGAGCGTAAGTTTGAGTTTGTAGAAGTTAGTCCATTTGAGGGTGAGGGATCTGGACTGGGTTTGACGGTGCTGAGTTGTAAGGAATATTTACAATGTCCTTTTATTTTTTGTTCTTGTGACACCATTGTTGATGAGAGGATAGCAGAGCCTGATCATAATTGGATGGGCTACGCTCAAGTCGAAGGCTCAATAGATCAATATCGTACTGTTCAAGTAGAAGCTAATATAGTCTTAAAAATATTAGAGAAAGGGACTAAGGCAAATAATATTTATCCTTATATTGGACTAGCTGGAATTTATGATTATAAGAGCTTTTGGCAAGCCATGGAAGCAGGTGGAGCTGAGGCTATCTTGCTTGGTGAGAGCTATGGATTAAGAGAGCTGAAAAATATTACCGCATCTAAGTTTAGTTGGCATGACACTGGCAATCTTGAAGCTTTGAATAAGGTGCGTAGTCAATTCCATGACCCAGAAGGTCCAAATATACTGGAGAAACCCACTGAAGCAATTTGGTTTGTTAATGATAAGGTAATTAAGTTTAATACTGATGACAAGTTTATTTCTGATAGAGTTAAACGTACTCAGGTCTTGGGCGATTTTGTGCCTCCCATTACTGGAGCTACAGAGCATATGTACTGCTACCAAGAAGTTCAAGGTGAAGTACTTTCTAAAATTATTGATCTTAAAATATTTAAGGAATTACTAGATTATTCTCAGAAGTTTTGGGATTCGAGTCCTGCTAAGCCTAAGACCCTAAGCCCAGAAGAACAGAAGCGTTTCAAAGATACTTGTGTTGATTTTTATAAGATTAAAACTTTCCAGCGTGTAGAACAGTATTATAAAGTCTTTGGCAATACTGATAAAGAAGAGATGATCAATGGTTTAGAACGCCCAAGTACTAAGGCTCTACTCGATAGCCTAGATTGGGACTGGGTTACAAATGGCTTGCCAGGTAACTTTCATGGTGATTTTCATTTTGAGAATATTTTGTACAACAAAAATACGCATGAGTTTACTTTTCTTGATTGGAGACAAAACTTTGGTGGAGTAATTGAATATGGTGATGTCTATTACGACTTAGGAAAGCTTAATCACGGACTTATTGTTTGTCATGAATTGATAGCGAAGGATTTATATGAGACTAAAATTAACGCCAATGAAATCAGCTATGACCTGCATCGTAAGCAGATATTAGTGGAGTGTGAAAGGTTCTTTCAAAGCTATCTTGAGTCTAAGGGTTATGACTACAGGAAAGTTCAAGTGATGACAGCTTTGATCTACTTAAATATCGCTGCCTTACATCACTACCCATATTGTCATTTACTGTATTACTTAGGGAAGGATATGTTAGCTAAAAGTCTATCTCGTCAAATCAATTATTAATCTAAATCTCATTTGGTTGTGGTTACGCGCCTATAGTATTCCTCCGAAAGTTTCATGATTTTAGTTTTGGCAATTTGTAACTGGATTTTCGAAGTTTCAGGTCAACCAGATCTTCAAGGGAGGGAATCTGCAATTACACAAATACCCGATCTTTTGACCTGAACGGAGAAAAGACAGTTACAAATTGCCAAAACTTTATTGAATTACTATGAGGAGATCACTTCTTAGCGAAATCAGCTGTCTTAAAAGCTTCCACTGAACCCCAAACAACAAACTCTACACTTTGATCCTTAATTATATCCTTGATCTTCGCGAGTTCATCTAGAAGAAGCTTACGGTCTTTGGACATATAATAATGGTGCTCTGTATCTTCAACCATAAGAGTTCCTCCATCAATATCTACCATGGTAACAGCCCAGATATATTCATCAGCGAGTTTTATATTATCAGCTGTATTAAAGTTCTTATTGAATTTATAGATATGCCAATTAAGGCTATCATCTATCTTCATTTCACTGAAGAGCTTTGGATCGCCAAGTCGCTGTTTCGCTTCTGCAGAGAGTTTGTCGTAATCGCTGATGACAATATAATCAACGTTAAGCTCTTTAAGTAAGAAAGGATTCATGGTGGCTAAAGCCGTCTCTCGAGTATTCTTGTTTTCTCTATAGAGCTTATAACCCAACCCATAGCAGCCTGCCAAGGTAGAGTTACCTGCCCAGCCTATATACATAGAGTCATCTAAGCAGGTTTCGCCAGACTTATGATACTTGCGAAATTCTTTAACGAATTTGCTTTGTTCAGGAGTGACGACTAGGTGACCCTGATGAGGAGCTTCACCTGTAACCACTGTGTAAAAAGTTGGAGCTATGTTTAAGATCATTAAGGCAATGATAATTAATTCCCAACTTGAGAAGAAGTTGTTGAAATTCCTGCTGAGCATGAAGAATCCTAAAGTAGCAGCTAAAGTGAAAAATGGTTTGCTGAAGATTATGAATCTTAGGTCTTCTTCTGGTCTGATTGAGTACTCAAAAAAGAAAGGAACGAGAAATCCCAAGAATGCTACTAGGAAAATAAAAGCTACTGGAAAACTCTGTTTCTTGATAAATAAATTTAATAATAATGCTATGAAACCTAGAAGAACAAATATGCCAATCTCTCGAAAACCAATCTCTGAGAACAAAGGAGCTTCAAAATAATTGAAATGGTGATGTATGATCTTATAGTGTTTAAGAATTTCATCGATAAATAATCGCTGATATATAGAGCCCCAGCTAATAGGAATGTTTAAATTAAGAGATGGATGAAAGCTAAATAGATTAATACCGTTGAAGTCTGAGATATGCCTGTTCATGCAGATGAGTTTACCTAAGAACATCGAGGCGATATAGCAGAGACTTAGTTTACTTGCTTTTATAGATGCTTCAATGCCTAAAGGTTTGAAGTTATAGAGAAATTTAATTGTTGAGTATATAGCTAATGCCCCAAAAAACGGATACCACATTGAAGGTTCACCGAAATATAGTAAGAATGAGCAGAAGACGATAATTAGATACTTAATATAGTTCTTTAGTTCATCTAGTTTGAGGAATTTTACTAAGAAGAATAAGCTAGTAAATGACATCGCAAACCCCATATTCGGAGAGTAGAAAAGCATGCGCACGCTTAAATTCTTGGCTGATAGAGCAGACATAGCTTTGAAGACATCGAAGAATTTTGCTAAGTCGAGAGGATAACCAGCAAATATAGTGCTATAGCGCAATAAGAACTCTAGATTATTCAGTGTTGAGAAAAAGAAAGTGAATATGGTTAAGAATGCTGCAAGTGCTGCACTGGGAATGAAAAGGCTTATGGTTGAGAATAAGAATACTATTAATATGCAAACAAACAAGGCTAGTTGTAATGCGTAAGCGTACCAGAGTTCTATGCCTAAATAATGACTAAATGCTCCAGCTATAAGGTCAACACCATAATGGTAATAGTCCATCTTTTGGCTTATGTCAGTAGGTTCTGCTGGAGGATAGAAATTATTCTCCATGATTGAAGCAACATAGCAATGATGAATCTTATCCCAAGAACCGAAAGTAAAAGCATCTACTTGAATGTAGATATAGCCTAGATAACCCAGTAGCGCTAAAAGAAATAATTCAACCTTGCTAAATTTAATTAACTCAAGCCAATTACGGTCTTTATTTTTGAAGAAATTAACACAGGGAATCCCTGCTACAACTAAGAAGACAGGCAGAAGAATATTCAAACTGCTTCTGTAGCTTTGAGTGATAAATGACAGTAGATGTGATGTGACTAAGGCAAACCCTAGACCTATTATTAGGTAACTTGCATAGCGCGTAAGCTTGTAGCTATTGGCTAATATATTTTCAGTTTGACTAGTAAGTTTTTGATAGAGAGCTTTGCCGATTAAGCTTAAAACTAAAAGTAAAATAGCGAATTTAATTAGGATTAAAGTAATCAACATTACTGTGATTATAACTTATTTTTTTAAGACTGCCAGAATCCCTGTACTGTTTCCTGTAAGTCTTTGTAGGATTGCGACTGGAATAAACATCAAGCTTAAGGGAACCATATAGAATGACATGCCGTTCTCTAATTTAGTGTGAAATAGTTTAGTGTCTTGAAGATAGTTCTGTATGGATATCGCCCACTGAGCAGGATCTAGATCTGCATGAAATTTTATAGAAGAGAAGCCACTTTTCTTAGACATCAGCTGTAGATTTTGTTGATTGAATAAATGTATATGTCTTGGGACATGGAGCCCAGCCCAATATTTCCCAAATATAGAAAGTTCAATTGCTTTAGAGTTAGGTGTGAATAAGAGTAACAGTCCTCCAGGTTTAAGCTTGGAGTAGCAGTTCTTCATTACGGCTGCTGGATCTAAGAAATGTTCTATAACATTGTTGAGAAGAATGATATCGAACTCTTTGTTAAATGGGATTTCTTTTTCAACGTTAGCTACTTGAACTTGAATGCCTTTGTTTGAGAGCTTTTCAGAGGCAGCACTGCTGAAATCGCAACCATATAAATTATCATATCCTAAATCTTTTAATGCTACTAGTAGCTCGCCGTTACCATAGCCGATTTCAAGAATTTTAGAACTCTTAGTGAAAAACTTACTAAGGTCCTGTGCTTGCTTGCGGAATTTTATTTTTTTTAACTGTGAGAATATGCCCGAGCCTATAGCTAAGTAGTTGCGATAGTTAGCAGGATAAAACTTTGGGACTAGATCTAGCTTAGGTAAGGGCTTTTGTGATATCAGACCACAGCAGGTACATTTGTAAAAATCAATTGGACCACAGGTTTCGTACTCCCAGTCTTTTAGTCCGGTAAATAAAGGTAACTCACTATCTGAATTACATACAATACAACTCAATGATTTGCTACTCCTGCTGTATAGTCAACATTATATTCTTTATTGGGTAGCACTATTTCGCTTACATCAGGTCTGAACATCCCTTCATTTTTAATAACAGGTAGAGAAGGTACTGGTGGTTCGAAAATATAAGGACCAGGATTGAGGTCTACAGGCTTAGTTTGTTTCTTGTTAATCCAATCAATACCATGAAAATCCTTGAAGCCCAAGGTATGAACTTTCCAGCGTCTGTTTCTCATTGGTACATCCTCTGCCCATGCGTTTTTGAGCCATGAACTAAACACTATCCTGAATGCTGGTTGAAGAAATCCCATCCATCTAGGAACATGCATATTGTAATAAATCTTCATTCTTGATCTGTTGTTAGGAAGATCAAAGAAGTGAACTTCCATGTCTAACATGCCCCAGATATCTCTATGAACTGTCCTCATAATATGAGGCTCAGGCATATACTGAAAACCAATTCCCTCATTCTCGAAAGGTACTACAGGAATTTTAGCTCTTCTATAAACCAACGCCCAATCATCTCTTTCTGCTAAGATACGAGCTTCTCTGTAAAGCTTTTGGTGAGTGCCCAGTAAGTGTTCATGGTCATAATAGTTCCACATTATTACTTCCTTGGGGCAGTCTTGCTCTAGTTCTAGCTCCAGAGTTAATTTAACCTTGTTACTTTTATTTTTCACCATGACTTTACCCTAATAAGTTTACGTAAACTTTATTACCCTCAACTCTTAATTGATACTGCCTTAAACTCAATCCTGGATTGGTCTTACAAGAACCATCTGCACAGGAGAATTGCCAATTATGCCAAAGACAAGTAAATATTCCATCCTTCGCCTTGCGATAGCCGACTGGTCCACCAAAGTGTGGACAAATATTACTGATAGCTTTAAGTTCACCTTCATGTTTATAAAGTAAAATATCATGATCATTCACCCAGCGACTTAATTGTCCGTGAGGTTCTAATTCATCTAAAGTTGCGAGGAATTGAAAATCTGCTGATTCTGTATTTTGAGTTTTAGCTGTTACTAAGGTGTCTTTATCTGCAGGCATGATCTATGACCCAAATATTATCATGCTTAACGGATTCTTCATATCATTCTTAAGACTATATATTAAGACCTATTGCGTATATCGTTGATATCCACAACCATATAGCCTATATGTTTCTCTGCCATAAATCTTTCTAAGAAGAAAGATTCTCCAGGATTGAGTTTGACTAGTTCACGTAATAGGGCATTATATGGCTCCATATAGCTTGGATTATCAATATAAGGTTTTTGGTACAAGTTATATAAAGCTAAGAAATGAGTTATGCCGTTATCATCAGCCAGTTTCAAAAACTCCTCCTTGGATTTAGCATAGGTCATTCTTAGTGCCACTTCATTACGCCTTCTGATCTCTGCGAGTGATTCATGTGTGTAAGCCATGCTGCGTTCGTAATCAACAAAGACTGACCGTTTAGATGTGATCGAGGCTACGTTGATATCTGGTAATATTGGATGTCCCGCGATAAGGCTGTTCTTTGGTGTTTGTGATAGTGCAGCATTAACTTCTGGACTGATAGAAACATAGCGAGTGTGATAAAACTTGTGAGCAATATTCCAGTAAGCTCCAGTAGTGATCACTAATGCTAGGGCAAAAACTCTGTTAGAGAGTGACTTAGGTAGTTCTTGAGCTAAGTCCCTGAGCCAGATACCAAGCATTAAGGTCAAGCTTATTACTGAAAGCAGCAGGGAAGGTACAGCAAGGTATCTGCTGGGTAAGTATAGAATCGGAAATAGTAATTGTGATGCTATGTATAAAGAGATAGCTGCATAAAGTAAGGTCGCTGGTACCGAAGCAAAGATTGCAGAGAATGAATTGTGAAAAATATTCTTCTTGTTTTTCTTGCTAATTAATATAGAGATTAGATAAATTATCCCAGCTATGAAAGCATATTTAATAATAGAACTAATAGGAAGATAACCAATACCAAGTCCCCAATGCTCGTTTGTCCACCAGCTACCATCCCAAATAGAGGAGCCAAATATCGGATGTCTGCCTCCAGGATTGAATTCTGGCAAGGCTTTCATCTCTGCTACGGTAAACGCAGTCCCCACTCCTTGAGTTTTAATATCCTTAAACAGAACTAAGTAGGTAAATGCGGTGACTGCGCCATTAATGAACCAAAGTAAAAATTCCTTCTGCTTGAAGTTTATAAACGCACTGCGGTATTTGATAATGCCATAGAAAAATTCCATTGCAAAACAAATCAAAAACGCATGGGGACTAAGGAAGATGCTAATAAAACAAACTGAAGCTGCAGCTATGGGTTTATGAATAAGCTTAAAATACATATAAGCTAGAATCCCAAGCCATACGAAAGATCTAGAATGTGCTGCTGATAAATGATCCGTGCACCATGCTGTAGTGATTAATATCGTAGAGAAACACAGAGCCCAGATATCAATTAACTTAAAATTTAATCCTAGAAACTTAAGTTCACCCAGCTTCTCATTAAAACTATTGTAGTTAGCAAGTAAAGCTTGAAAGAATAGAAATGCCATCAACCCTGTTGCAACTGCAATAATAAGTACTAGAAATTTCGAATAGAAAATTATACTGCTACAGAAGAAGGGAGCGATCTTAAACAGCAGATATAAAAGTGGAACTTTTTGTACTAGGGTTGAGTATATTGGTGTAAAGAAATCATTAGTGAAGAGTTCCGGATCCCAAAGATGCCATAGCCAAAACAAACTTTGCCGAAAATCATCCTGTACTACCAACTCATTAGTAAGAATTGGACTGATGACCTCCCAACTGATAAAGAAGGCAATAATTAGAGATATAAGGATATTATAGGTTTGTTGCTTAGTCATAAATCTATAATATAACCCAATCCCCTTAATTCTTTACTTTACTTATCTTTTTAGGGCTCCGCCGCTGCGCGGCGATTGCGCGGAACCAGAACAAAAAATAAGATTAGAAATAATGAGTATAGAATTATGAGGAATTAGGTAATATAATAGAACCTGGATACGCTTTAATGAATTTAGATCTTAGTCAAAAAACAACAAACCCAGAAAAGCCGAAGAATTTCTTTCATTTCGGTGAAAACTGGTCTCAATATTTAGAAAACTGCTTTGACGAAAAAGTCTTAAATAAGGCTATTGCGTCATTTGAAGATTTTTGTGGCAAAGATGCTTTGAAGGGCAAGACCTTTGTCGATATCGGCTGTGGTAGTGGTCTCTTCTCTCTGGCTGCTTATAAGTTAGGAGCTAAATCAGTTCTGAGTATTGATATTGATGAGAATTCTGTTGCTTGTTGCAAGAAGCTCTATCACCTAATGGGAGAGCCTGATAACTGGCAAATCATACACGGTTCAATCCTCGATAATAGGTTTGTAGAAAGTTTAGGTAGTTTTGATTTTGTTTATTCTTGGGGTGTATTGCACCACACAGGCAATATGTGGCGAGCTATTGAAAACACTACTAAGTTAGTCAAGGATCAGGGACAGATGTACATTGCTATCTACAATAACTCTGATGGTTTTAACATCTATCCTGATTTTAGGTTTGGTAATTCTTACATGTGGTATTTAGAGAAAAAAATCTACTCACAAATGCCTAGGTTTATCCAAGCGATTATTGACTATATCGCTATGTCTATACTGATATTTTTCTATCTGATAACTTTCACCAATCCAGTTAAAAAAATAAAAGAACATATTGGTTTTAGAGGTATGGATTGGAAGACTGATATCGTCGATTGGTTGGGTGGCTATCCATATGAATATGCGAGTTCTGCTGAGATTTTTAACTTTTGTAAGCAATATGGTTTGCAATTAGAAAATCTTACTAGTAATAATGGTTTGCTGAATAATGAATTCCTGTTTAGGAAGAATAAATAATGTGCGGAATAGTCGGGTTTACAAGTTTTAAGGATCTGGGCTTTGATAAGTCATCAGTCCTTACTGCCATGTGCCAGAGCATTGTGCATCGAGGACCAGATGATAGTGGCATTGAGATACAGGACAAGATTAATCTTGGTTTTAGAAGACTTAGTATTGTTGGTTTGGAGACTGGGCATCAGCCTATGTTTTCTTTTGATAGAAAACAAGTAATAGTTTTTAATGGTGAAATCTATAACTATAAAGAACTTAGAGCTTCATTAGAGAAGAATGGTTTTCCTTTTAAGACTAATTCTGATACAGAAGTGATTCTCAGTCTATACAAGAAGTTTGGCTTGGATTTCGTGAAGCAACTTAATGGTATGTTTGCTTTTGCTCTCTGGGACATCGATGAAGAGAGATTAGTGCTTGCTAGAGATCGCATGGGCGAGAAGCCGCTCTTTTATCAGCGCAAGGGTAATGATGTCTTCTTTGCTTCTGAGATGAAGGCCTTAGTGAAGCATCCCCATTGTTCACGTGAGTTATCCAGTGAAGGTCTTAATAAATATCTTACTTATGAGTATGTGCCGACTCCATACACGATTCTTGATCAAGTGTGGAAATTAGAAGCTGGTGAGATAGCTGTAATCACTGAGCATGAAATGAAGAAGAGCTTTTACTGGCAGCATCCTAGTTATGGTTTTCAAGAAGGTACTGTTCACACCGAGAAGGAAGCGATAGAGCAGATAGATTCTTTACTTAGTGATTCTATTAAAATACGCATGCAAGCTGATGTACCAGTGGGAGTGCTACTCAGTGGTGGTATTGATTCTAGCTTGGTGACTGCGATTGCTTCGAAGGTGAAAACTGGTAGCGAAAGAATTAAGAGCTTCTCTATTTATTTCGATGAGGCTAGTTATGATGAATCGAGTTATATCAAGAAGATAGTTTCTAAGTATGACTTAGAGCATTATTCACAGACCGTTAGTTCTAAGGATATGCTTTCAGTGTTTGGTCAGCTGGGGCGTATTATGGATGAGCCTATGGCAGATGCTTCTATAGTGCCTACTTATTTCTTATCGCAGATGACAGCTAAGAACGTTAAAACAGTTATGGGCGGTGATGGTGCAGATGAAATGTTTGCTGGCTATCCTACCTATAGCGCTAACAAACTGGTGCAAATTTATAACATCATCCCTTATGAGCTGCGTTCAAGGTTAACTACTCTGTTTAGTAAAGCTCAAGGCTCATTGATACCGATCTCTAATAAAAATATTGCTTTAGATTTTAAGCTTAAGCAGTTCTTTAGAGGGGCTGGTGTAGCTAGTGAGATCCGCTTCTTTAGATGGATGGGAGGCTTCCTAGACCAAGAGAAGAAGGGCATATTGAGTGAAAATTATCAGAATAAAATTCTTGGACAGCTCACTTATTCTGATCTCAATAGATATCTATCTAGAACTAATATTCATAATGAAACAGATCGCTTGCTTTATCTAAGTCAAAAACTTTATTTAATGGATGATATTTTGGTTAAGTCTGATCGTGCTAGTATGCAGAACTCTCTAGAGATACGCTCGCCGTTTCTAGATCATCGCTTAGTTGAATATGTTTCAATGTTGCCTGATAGGTTTAAACTGAAAACTTTACAGACTAAATATATACTTAAAAAAGTTGCTGAGAAATATATTCCTGATGAAGTTATATATAGACCGAAGAAAGGCTTTGGTATTCCTATTACCCAATGGCTGAGAGAAGACCTTAAAGAGCCAATGTTGGATTTATTGTCTAAGGATAGACTTGAGTCTCAAGGTATTTTTGATTATCAGGGCATTAAAAAACTTATAGATGAACATCTAGATCATAAAACTAATAACCGTAAATTACTTTGGGCTTTATTAAGCTTACAGTTGTGGATAGACGAATATAAGCCAACGTATTAAACGTAATTTTCTTTTTTTTGTTGTGGTTCTAAATCTAGTTTTGCCAATTTGCAACTGTCTTTGTTGAGAGATTTTTTAATGAAAGATATTATTTATGTTATCCTTGTATTGTGCGCCAGGCGAAAAAAATACTTTTAACGGGTTGTAATGGTTTCATCGGAACCAATTTTCTCAATCTTATTTATAAGTCTTATCCTAATACTGAGATCGTTAATATCGATAATTTAGATTTTGAGATATCTAAGAATAATCACAAGGATAAAGATTCAGATAGATATCGTTTCGTTCATGGTTCTATTTTAGATAAGGACTTATTGGATAAATTATTTGTGGAGAATAAATTTGATCAAGTGATTAATTTTGCTGCTAATTCGCACGTGGATAACTCCATCGTCAATCCAGAAGCTTTTACTATTAATAATGTAGTTGGTACTCAGCGCTTGCTTGATGTGGCTCTTAAATATGAACCAGAGTTATTCCTGCATATCAGTACTGATGAAGTTTATGGATCCTTAGATTTCAATTCGCCTTCTACTCAAGAGACAGCTCCGATACAGCCTAATAATCCTTATTCTGCTTCTAAGGCTGCTGCTGATTGCCTTGTAAGATCTTATAACAGAACTTTTAAGCTGCCTTGTCTTATCACTCGTTCTAGTAATAATTTTGGACCGTATCAATACCCTGAGAAATTTATCCCCGTAGTTATAAGTAATGCTCTCAATGATCAAGCTATTCCAGTTTATGGTACCGGAAACAACGTCAGAGATTGGATCTATGTAGAGGATAATTGTCGTGCTGTGGACTTGGTGCGTAATAAAGGACAGATTGGTGAGATCTATAATATTCCGGGTCATGAAGAAGTGCAGAATATTGATCTAGCACGAACTATCCTTAAGGTTCTGGGTAAAGATGAATCATTGATTAAGTTTGTAGAAGATCGTAAGGGTCATGATTTACGCTATTCAATGGACGGTTCTAAAATTAAGGCTCTCGGTTTTAAGCTTGAGGAGAGCTTTGAGGCTGGACTGGCTAAGACTATAGAATGGTATAAAACCAATACTAATTGGCTCAAGGTCAAGCCTGCATTAATCTGAGATGTCAACTAAAACGAAATTACCAGCGATCGAAGGCGGCTCTAAAGTAAGAGAGCGATTTTTGGTCTTTGCTAAGCCTAAGGTAGATGACAAGGCGATTGCTGGAGTTATTGATTCCTTGCATTCTGGTTGGATAGGAGCTGGACCTAAGGTTAAAGAATTTGAAGAGCATCTCAGGAAGCATATTGGCACTGAGCATGCTAAAGCTGTTAATTCTTGTACCGCAGCTTTGCACTTAGCTGTAAGGGGCTTAGATATTGGTGTTGATGATGAGGTGATAGTGCCTAGCTACACCTTTTGTGCTACTGCTAACAGTGTTTTATTTGAGAGAGCGACACCAGTGCTAGTAGATGTAGATTATAATACTTTTAATCTTGATATCAAGGCTGTTGAAGCTGCTATCACTCCTAAAACCAAGGCTATAATTCCTGTCCATTTAGCTGGACATCCTGTGGATATGGATGCTATCTTGGCACTTGCTAAGAAGCATAAACTCCATATTATAGAGGACTCTGCACATTCTATAGAAGGTAAATATAAGGGTCAGGTTACTGGATCTATTGGTGATATCGGTTGTTATAGTTTTTATGCTACTAAGAATCTTACTACTGGCGAAGGTGGATTGATTGTTTGGAATGATGATAAACTTACTGATCAAATTAACGAGAGTTCATTACATGGTCTAAGCTCGGATGCCTGGAAGCGCTTCTCTGAAGCGGGTTTCAAGCATTACGAAGCGATAAGACTTGGCTTCAAGTACAACATGACTGATATTCAGGCGGCACTTGGATTGGCACACTTAGATGAGATTTATGATTATCTCCGAGTGCGCGAGCAAACTTGGTCATTCTATACTAATGAAATACTGTCTAGAGGATTACCAGCTAAGCCGCCTGCTGAGCTTGATCCAACCTGGACTAACTCAATACATGCAAGGCATCTATATATCATTCGTCTTGAGTTAGATAAGTTGAAAGTAGATAGAGACCATATACTTAATGCTCTTCAGGCTGAAGGTATCGGTTGTGGTGTGCACTACAAGCCATTACACTTGCATAAATTTTATAAGGAAACTTTGGATACTGATATATCTAAATTACCTAATGCCACTAGGCTCGCTGATGAGATCCTTAGTATTCCTATCTCTCAAGGCATGAGCGCAGAAGATGCTAGTGATGTAATTGAGGCTCTAGCTAAGGTTTTGAATTATTATAAGCGTTAGTATACCTTGTTGAAACCGGAGTGACCACCAATATCAGCAATAATAATCACAAGATTGTTCTCGCTATCAAAATTCCAAATTAACCTTAGGTCTCCGTCAACCCTTGAGCTGTATTGCATCCCATGGTTCTTGCTGTTTACTTTATGAGTTTTGAGCGATGCAGCGAAAGGATCTTTCGCTAATAAAAAGAAAATATAGTTAATTTGATCAGAATTTATACGATGTAACTTAACGAGCTTTCTCAGCGATTTAGTAAACGACTTGGATTGCTTGATTTTATACATTAGATTGATTTCGTGAACACTCTACTTTAGGAGGTCTTTAAGTGCATTGGGATTTTTTTCAAAATCTACGATGTCATAATCGCCATCACTGATCTCTTTAAGATTCTTGGTCATTCTTTGTTCGGTCTGGAAGTCAAGATAGGGGATTTGCTGATTTTGATTAGGTTGAATAAACTGAATAACTATATTTCCCGTTACAAAATTTTGGATTAAGAGTCTCAGCACTTCATTTACTGATGAGAAACCATAAGCCTCGGATTTCTTACGTAGCGCTGCCTTAAGTTTACTATTAAGAGGGATCTGTATCTTGGAATCTTGATTCATGGTAGTTTTATACCCTTTTATCCTTATGAAAGCATTATATCATACCTATAATTAACTACCATATACGAAAATATGAAGCTATTTCCTGAGTTCTCGCCTGATGTCAATATACTTTTCTTCGAATCTTCACTTGCTAAAATCACCCATATGATTCCATTTACAGCGTTTGCCGTAATAATTGCCATTAGCTTCAGCTTATTTTTATTCAACACTTTTAATAGTTTCAAGAATTTTCATCAACAGAGTAAGTCTCTAAGCCTTTGGGATACCATGGTGCTGGCTTCTACTAACAGGGTAGTTTATGAGACTAATAGCTTCCTTGCTGCTCTCAAGGACTCATTATTACAAAGCATCAAGTCTTACGATCCTAACAGTGGACGGGTGGATGCCAGTCTCAATGCAGAACGTGTCGCTATTATTCAAGATTATTTATCTAAGCTGGATCTCAATACTAATAGTGCACTAAAAAACACCATAGAGTTTGGTTTGCATCCTTATAATAATCAGGGTTCTAAGAATTATAGTGACTCTTATAGTGCCACTTTGGTGCATTCTGATTATTTGCCCATTAAGGTTAATGATGTGGATAAAACTTATGCATCATCCTTGGTGATTGATGATCAGGTTACTACGAAGATTAATATCGATGATTTACAGTCTAAAATTACAGATAGCGATAAGCTGATAATTAGTTCTGATCTTTTGGCTAAGCTAGTCGATGCTGATTCCTTTCAACTTATAGAAGCCAATCCTGGATTGTTTAATATAAAGATTAGTGATGATGGGTTAAGTCTAAGTAAGTTACCAAACGGAATTGAAGTGAATGTAACTACGACTGTCCCTTCATCTCGAACATAGCAGCAGCATTAGCTCTGGTATAGTAGTTACCACCATTACGCGCTATGAAATCAGTAATAAGGGGGTCTATTCTGTTAGTCCCTTCCTTAAAAATCTTCTCGTCAATATGAAACTTTAGTATTTCACAAATAGCCATATTGCCGCCTCCTGGAAACTTACCGAAGTTTTTCATCTCCAGTAGCTTGCATTCCATTTGAAACGGTGATTCTTTAACACGCGGAGCTTTGACCATATCTGAGGCTATGGGAGTAAATCCAGAGATCTTAAACTCATCTATTTCAGGAGTTAGATTGGCAGCACATTTGACCATAGCTTCTCGCATATCATAAGTTACCATTTGAATAACACATTCTTGAGTATCAATTAAATTAACATAGGTGTCTTTGTATGGGTGTTCTGGATTATCAGTACAAGATGGTCCAAACACTACTATCGGAGGTTCAGCACTCACAGCATTAAAGAAAGAAAACGGAGCAAGATTGTAAATTCCATTCTTAGAAACCGTTGAAACAAAAGCAATGGGGCGCGGATTAATACCACCTATCAGTAAGAAATATTTTTCGCTGTGGCTTAATTCTGATGACGACTTACTATACATGATTATATTTTACAAGAGCTACTAATTTGAGACCTATACTTGGCGATTACTTTATAGACCGCTTCGGATATTAGTTTGAAACCAGGTAAATATTTATAGAACCATAACCAAATCCCCCAGCCTTGTTTGTAACTTAAGGCTTTAAAAATAGCCTGGGCTCCAGAATATACTTGATTATTAGTTTCAACGAATTGAATTGCACCATTAGACTGTTCTAGAGAGATACCGTAGTTGCCATCTGCAACATCATGTCTTGGTACATAATTAATCTGTTCACCAACGATGCTTCTTAATCTGGCTATGCTATTTTCGCAGAAACCACAGTCTGAGTCGTAGATGATAAAGCCTTTCTGAGTCTCCATTGGCTATAATTCTGGCATATGCAGAGTTTAGTGGAGCAAGTTATAGAGCTTTTTAATCAATCTCAATATTATGAAGCTCATGAGCTGCTAGAAAAGTATTGGAACCAGCTGCATGAGGATGATTATAAGAAACTTATACAAGGTATAATTCAGTGTGCTGCAGCTTTGCATCTATTGCAGGAGAAGAGGCTAGTGGGTGCGACTAAGGTGTGGCTTAGAGCCCAAAAGAACCTTGTAGCTGATATAAATAATAGGGATAACCTAGATATAGATAAGTTAATACAGGACATGTATAAGATTTTTGATGGTTTTGAAGTAGGAGCTGAGATAAATGTTAAGATTTTTCCGAGATCTGATCTATAAATAGGGCTAACTCAAATGACTGCTGTGAAACAAGAAACCAAATTAAATCACCTAAAACAATTAGAAGCAGAATCTATTCATATTATTCGTGAAGTAGCTGCTGAGTTTAAGAATCCAGTGATGCTTTATTCAGTGGGCAAGGATTCAAGTGTAATGGTGCACTTAGCACGTAAGGCTTTTTATCCAGCGCCTGTACCGTTTCCTTTCTTGCATGTGGATACGGGTTATAAGTTTCCAGAGATGTATGAATTCCGTGATTGGTTTATTAAAAGTATTGGTGGTAAATTGCTTGTCTATCGTAATGAAGATGCTATCGCTACTAAGATGAATCCCTTCAAATACGGTACTGATAAGTGTTGTGCAGCACTGAAGACAGGTGGGCTTTTAAGTGGACTTGAGAAATATAAGTTTGATGCTGCTTTTGGTGGTGCTCGCAGGGAGGAAGAGAAGTCTCGCGCTAAGGAGAGAGTCTATTCAATTAGAGATGAGTTCGGTCAGTGGGATCCGAAGAATCAGCGCCCAGAATTATGGAATCTCTACAATTCAGAGATTAATGAAGGTGAGTCTATCAGAGTGTTTCCGCTATCTAATTGGACTGAAGTGGATATCTGGGAATATATCAAGATTGAGAATATTCCAATAGTGCCTATCTATTATGCTGTAGAACGTGAAGTGGTAATTCGTAACGGTATCATTATCCCAATAGATAGATCCAGTGAGTTTACTAGTCCTAAAGAAGGTGAAGAAGTATTGATGCGTAAGACGCGCTTCCGTTCACTGGGTTGTATGCCATGTACTGGTGCAGTAGAATCTGATGTCACTACTATAGATGGCATTATCGAAGAAGCTAAGCTGGCACGTAAGTCAGAACGCGAAAACCGTGTCATAGACCTGGGTTCAGACTCTTCAATGGAACAGAAGAAGAAGGAAGGGTATTTCTAAATGTTCGAGATTAAAATTGTTAAAGATCATATTTCACTTGAAGATATTAAGGATTTAGCGAGGGGTGGTTTTGACGATATGGTTAAGGGTGTTGTTGATATAGTTAGAGAGGTTGTTGTGTTTGGACCGGAATTGCATGTAGATGCAGAACAGGCTTTATTAGCAGATGGTTCTCAGCAAAATGATGTCTGGGGTTTCAATATTTATCCTGATGAAGATAGGTCCAATTGGATTGAATATGATTCTATGGTAAACATCAGACCGAATCAGAATAACCGTTCTAGATATGTGGAAGATGAGAATGTTAGAAAAAAAATTCTTGAGATAGTTGAGGGGAAAATTAAATGAGCAGTTTTAATACTATGTCTTTGCTCGAACAGCTCGGTAATATTGGCAGCGAAGTGGAGCGTTATAGTAGTTGGAAAAAACGTGGGAAAGAAGATCATGCCCAAAACGCGTTTTTTAGAGCGGTAGATCTGTTTAATGACACTCTTAATGATTCGCGCTGGCCGCTTTATCGTAAGAAAGAAATAGGCAGATTGAAAGAAACTTTTTGTGACACTTACTATGGTGGTGAACTTTACGGAACCCCTATCGAATATTTTCAAAAGTATTTTTTGCAATGTGCTATTAGTTCTAAGGGCTTATCCATGGAGCAGAAGAAGAAGGAAGGGTATTTCTA
>CAYPGT010000001.1:71244-83541 GCA_964410425.1 uncultured Gammaproteobacteria bacterium | reverse complement strand
TAATCTAAATAAAGCACAAACCTTTCTTCAAGAGAATCCGCTAGATATACATTTGGCTTTAGCAGAAGGCTTTAAGGAAAGTAAAGTTGATTTTAACCCTTTTACAGTAGAACGTAAACGCAATTATTTTACAGCAATTGAAGATGAGTTTCTCAATCCCGAAAAATTAGAAAGATTCAAATCCAAAGTCGAAGGAGAACCTGAGAATGCAGGTCGCACTACGGGAGAAGCAAAAAATTTAAAAAATAAATTAAACAAAGCAACATGCATAACAGATGCATTAGAAATTTTTGATTCAGAAGTTCGCTTGTATATGCTTAGCCACTTTATAAATCCCATAAAGAAAATATTAGAACCTTGCAAAGCAAGGATTCATGAAATAATGACAACACAACTTAGACGTGTAGGTCTGATGTCCACCATAAGCATCTCTGAAGATCAAGCCTGGACTGAATTCACTAGACGAATTAAAGATGCAACTTTAAACGCTGGTTCACAGTTTATGGCATTACTAAGCCTCATACCAAACGTCTATAAAAGACAAACTGGTAAGCTAATGCCAGAAGCTAAACTTTTAGAGGCAACTGAAAACATCACTAACTTACTTGAACGTTATGCTCGTATCAACGTAGGGCATTTCCGTATCATAAGAGACTATGCATTATGTAATAAAACAGCACAACAAAATCGTGTTAATAAATATGGAAAAGGCGACACTGAAATGGCAAAAATACTGGATTATGAAAAAAATGATACTGCACCTTGCTTTGAGATTTATTATAAGGACAGCTTTGATTTGATCGATACTGATAAAGGATTGCAAGTAGCTAACAATGCAAAAGCTCTGGAAAGATTCAACGAGACTATCATGTTTCCTTCTCAAGGAATAACAAAAGAATTGACAGAAGCAAAACTTAGTCCTGCTATTGGTTGTCCAGCCTTACGCATCAAGTTTAGTGATGGACAAAACCTAGTAGAACTTATATCAAAATGGTTAACTAAATCAGTTAAAGTTTATCTGCTGCCAATCTATAAGAAATTTGGTGTAATAGTTTAACAAGATCCTATACCAAAATATTAAACCGGATTTTAGGGGACTTTAAATAACCAAAGCGCGAGGAACTTCAGTTAATAGGTTGCGCCTACGATGCTGAGCATCTTCATGAGATCCTGGACACCTCTCATTAACCGCTGCTACTTGTAACAAATCAGCAGCAGTTTCTTTTTGAGCTTTTTTCAAGGCTTCTACGGGATCCATTCCTTTAGCCATCAAGACTCCAGCATGTCTTAGAAGTGATTCACTCGTGGCAGAAGCCATTTCATGATCATCATCTTGACGGTTACGTCTATCACTTATTCTATTTAAGTCCTGAACTTGAAGTGCATATTTCGTTGGCGTATTTTGTTGATTTATTTGTTTTAACCTATCCCAGGCATTCATTAATGCATCATTTAACTGTATTGGCTTTTGTGTCATAGTACATTTATTATAACATAATAAATATTTTTAAAGCTACTATCTCAAAAGGGTCTCTTCAATGGTATTTTTTGGCAAAAAATCCCCTCTCTTGGAGGGGATTTTACATTCAAACTTATAGCTTCTAGCTAAATTACAGAGTATATCTGTCTAGCAGGAACCAAGAATTACCATCAAAGAAGAATTCAAAGGCTTCAGTAGCAAACTGTAATCTAGTACTGTTAGCAGAGGTACCTCTTCCCCACTGAATAGTATTAGGTGCTCCAGCATTATTAGCACGGAAATTAATATTATTCTGTAAGTGAATAGTAATTCTTTGTCCAGTGATACCACCAGTTAAAGTAAAGATCTCATCAACAGTACCAGGGTTAGAGTCAATAAGCTTCATATAGTTTAAGTTAGCTACATTGACATTAGTCTGACCGTTGATATCTACAGCTGAACTAGCCACACTGAAAGGTGTTGGTCCAATGAAGTTATTAGCTGTAACTGTACCAGTGACAGTAAGATTACCGTTAATAGTACCACCAGTTAAACTACCAGAGGGTCCAGCCGGTCCTGTAGCACCAGTTGCTCCTGTCGCGCCAGTAGGTCCTTGTGGTCCTTGCGGTCCAGTAGCTCCAGTAGCACCTTGTGCACCAAGCACAGATCTAACTCCGTTCTTAGTTAAGTACAAATTACTACCATCAAACTCAATAGCACCATTAGCAGGAACAGCAGTAGTTAAAGAGCCAGGATTAATAATTAAACTAGGCACCAAACCATTACCAGCTCCAACTTGTAATAAAGCTGTTTTACCAGAAGTGATACCAACTCCAAGAGTAGTCACAAATTCAGGTATCTCTACTGTCGTACCGTTACCAGTACTACCATTAGTTCCTACGTTGAAAGCTCTGAATCTGTTACCTCTAAGGAAATCAAAACCATCACGTGGCACAGGAAGAGTAACTTGATAAATTCCACTATTATTCTTCATAACACGAGTACTAGCTTGCTTTTGTCTTCTTACAACAAAGTTAACTCTGTTGAAAAGAGCATCGATTTGGCAATCACCAAAAGTAGAACCTGTACAAGTAGCATTAAGGTCAACTCCTGACCCTGAGCTAGTTTGCGAACTTACATTAGTAGCAGTTAAAGTCGCTTTATAAGTGTTAACTAAGTTATTTTCAGTATCAAATAAATCAAACTCAACGTTCTTAGTAGTGCTATCAAAATGACCAGCACTAATGCTCATAATTCTGTTTTTAGTCGCACCACGTTGAATAGAAAGACTCTGACTAGTAGCGAATTTTCTTACTCCACTCACTACGTCATACATAACAATCTTAAAGTTAGCTGTACTGTCATTAGTGGTAAACAAATCATCTACTTTGACTTTCAATCTCATATTGGCTGTTTTGGCCAAATCTAAATTTAAACTTTTGTTGTTAATCTGCAACTCTAAGTCAGGCAAAGAACCACTGACAAAGTCAAGCGAACTATAGTCACTAGCTGATTTCACCAAAATTGGGTTCAAAATCACTAAAGACAAGCAGATAACTAATAATTTTTTGATTTTCATAACGTATATTTCCTCACACAAACAAATCTTTCAAACTAAATGAAAGACTTATTACTATGTAAAGATTGTATCACAACACAGATAATAAACTCGTATTATATTGATATATTAAATTAAATTAAGTTTAATAGGCTATAATTTCTGCCAAATGACCGTCATATCTAAGAAAAAAGTATATATAGAAACATTAGGCTGTCAGATGAATATGGCAGATACGGAGCGTATGCTTGGTATGCTTGAAGAAATTGACTATTATCCAACAGAACAGATGGAGGAAGCTGACCTCTCCATCCTCAATACCTGTAGTATCAGGGAACACGCTGTACATAAAATGAACAGCTATATTGGCAAATGGGATAGATTACGTAAGGCTGGTAGCCTTGTTGCTGTTTCTGGTTGTGTGGCTCAGCAAGAAGGCACAAGTTTAGCTAAAACTATTAAAACTGTAGACATCGTTGTTGGCACTCATAATATTCATCGTTTACCTGACTTAGTATTAGAAGCAGAAAGATTACATCAAGAAGCCATTGATAATAAAGTACCTGGAGCGGAAGAAAACCGCGGTAAATATAGCCGACCTCAAGTAGCAGAGATATGGGAAGAGCTGCCAGAACAGATACCTGAGACTCCCATCTTTCGTAAGACCAAACATTATGCTTGGGTCAATATTATTTATGGCTGTAACTATAAATGCACTTATTGTATAGTCCCTAAAACACGAGGCGAGCAGAAATCCCGTCCTATTGCTGAGATAGTCAGAGAGATAGAAGGATTAGCTAAAGAAGGTTTCATAGAAATAATTCTGCTTGGACAGAATGTCGATGGTTACGGACTAGATATAGGAAGCAATCTAGCAGAGCTATTAAGAGAGATACATAAAGTTGAAGGCATACAAATAATTAAATTCCTTACTTCTCATCCTTGTGATATGACTTTTGAACTTATTGAGACTGTAGCTGCCCTACCTAAGATATCTAAGTACTTCCACATACCAATACAAGCAGGTAATAATGAAGTGCTCAAGCGCATGGCACGTCGCTATACCTTCGAACGCTATATGGAGCTAGTTAATTATATTCGCAAGCTTATGCCTGAAGCTTCTATCACTGGAGATATTATTGTTGGGTTTCCAGGTGAAACACACGAACAGTTCATGGACAGTGTTAGAGCAGTCCAAGAAATAAAATACGACGCTTGTAATACAGCGGTATATTCACCACGTCCATATACACCCTCTGCAACTTGGGAAGATCCGATATCAGCAGAAGAGAAGAATGAAAGGATCAGGTTCATAAATGCCATTATTTCAGAACTCGCAGAAACTCAAGCTCAGAGGTATTTAGGAAAAACCGAGCAAGTATTAGTAGAAGGTATATCTCAACGCAACCCTAGAAGACTCTCAGGAAGAGTATTTAACAACAAAACTATTAATATCGAATGCGATCCATCGCATCATGAGAAATATATCGGCAAGATCCGTGAAGTGAAGGTTACTCAAGCTAAGGCTTGGGCACTACGTGGTGAGTTCATACAAAACTTGGTGAATTAGATTTAGATAGATTGTCATGGTTAAGCACATGATCAAATATAAAATCAATGTTCTTTAAATGATATTGAGGATCAAAGCAAGCTTCGATTTCATCTGGTTTCAAATATTGCTTAATCTCATCAGAGTCTTGCAAAGCTTCCTTAAAATTACCTTCTTCAGTATTCCAAGCTTCATGAGCAAAATCCTGTACTATTTCATAAGCCAACTCACGTTTCAATCCTTTATGAATCAGTCTCATTAAGACTTGTTGGGAGAATATCACACCACCAAATTTATTGAGATTTTTAGACATATTTTCAGGATAGACTTGTAATCCTTTGACAATTTGGATCAAACGATGCAACATGAAATCTAACAACATTGATGCATCAGGCAGAGCAATGCGTTCAGCAGAACTATGAGAGATATCTCGTTCATGCCATAGCATTATATTATCGAGCCCTACATGTGAATATGATCTAACAATACGTGCTAATCCAGAAATATTTTCAGATCTCCAAGGATTGCGTTTATGTGGCATTGCACTAGAACCTTTTTGTCTACGATAGAAAGGTTCTTCTACTTCTAAAACTTCTGTTCTTTGTAAATGTCTAATCTCTATAGCTAATCTTTCTACTACACTTGCAATCACAGCCAAATCATTTAGAAACATGGCATGTCGATCACGACTAATCACTTGAGTCGTCATTACTGCAGGTTTCAATCCCAGAGTCTGACAAGTCATTCTTTCTATCTCTGGATCTAAATTGGCATAAGTTCCCATAGCACCAGAAAACATACCAACACTTATGTCTTCGATAGTATGGCGCAAATGCTTTTTACTACGCCTCACATCATCATAGAAACCAAGTATCTTGAGACCAAATGTTGTCGGTTCAGCGTGAACTCCATGTGACCTTCCGATGCATGCAGTGTTTTTATGCTGCAAAGCTAACTCCTTAAGAGCAGACATCAATTCACTTAAATCATTATCAATAATGTCACCCGCTTGCTTCATCATTAAACTAAGCGCAGTATCCTTGACATCGGAACTGGTTAAACCTAAATGAATAAATCTTGAATCTTCACTATCAACAGACTCTGAAACACAAGTAAGAAACGCCAGCATATCGTGATGCATTTGCTTCTCTAATTCATTAATTCTCTCTATGCTAAAACTTGCTTTCTCTCTAATCCTATCTACAGATGCTTTAGGTATTTTCCCTAGCTGGCGATAAGCATCGCAGACGGCTATCTCAATATCAAGCCACTGCCTATACATACTCTCCTCACTCCAGACCTTAGCCATTTCATCGCGAGAATATCTTTCAATCATTTGCCCAGATTTCCTTTATAAACAAAACTATTAGAGCTTGCTGCTCTTATTCACAGTATCTTTATTTTTATTCCCTAGATAATTTAATAAACCTGGGCTTAAAGTCCCACATAAGGGTGAAATGACTAGGTAAAACGACTGATTTTCCAGATAACACTCTTTATTAACTTTATTTAATAAATATGCCCATTTCAAGGATTGTAAAGAAATGGTTAAGGATGCTATCATTATAACAATACAAGTTAATTTTCGAATTAAGATCAATAAATAAATGAAAACCCCAGAAAGCACAAAACTAGGCGAATACGAAAAAATACTTAGTGATTTTTTATTAGAAGGAGCGCAAGCGACTTCTAATCAAGATTCTATAGAGGATAGTTGCAAGATTGGTTTTAAGAAGTTTCGTCTCGCTAAAAACTTTGCCAAGATAGATGATGATATTCTTAGTCTATCGCTTGAAAGTAGCAAAGCATCTGGCATATTTTTTACAGATTTACTTTACTTGGAAGCTAAGAGGTTAAGATTTAAAGAAGAAGCCCTTAAATGCATAGAGAAGACAAAAAGCAAAACCAAGATCAGCACATAAAGTATTTTGCAACAAGCCAGGACACAGTAGAACAGTTTTGGAATAATTTTTTCAGAGACAATTTTAGCGATGCATATAGAACTGCAACTGAGCTCAGGCAGATTGCTGTAATTGATACTGATAGGGATTATGCGTCTTGCTTACAAGCTAAGGTACTGCTGAGACAGGGTCAACTCAGTCTAGCCAAAGAAGCCATAGCCAAAACCAGTGACCATAACAGTCTCAAACTATTTATTAATTTCTTACTTGACGCTAATCCACAACCTTTAATCACCACAACTAATAAAGATGTAGACACCAGAATATACAAGGCTCAATGTATTTTACTCTCTAGGATTTACTGGGGAGAACAATACCTCGCTAATATAGGTGGACAAGAAGATCCTGATGAACTTTTGGCTGAGGTCTTTGATGAGCTTATTGAAGAAAAAGAATACGATAAAGCCATACTTTCATCAGTTCAAACCATTGAACTGACCCTGGAAGACCAAATTCTCAGTCATGACCTGCATCTACCAATCATCCATGAGCACTTAAATAACTTATTAGAACTTGCTAACAAAGCTAAGTATTCATCAACTAAGGCTAAATTATTTCTACTTAAATCACGTATATTTAAGGACAGAGAAGCTGCTGAAGATGCCGAAATACTATTCGGCAAGGACAACAACAAAAACGGTCTAGCAGAGACTTATATGCACTATGCAAAAGAATTCTCTGAGTTTGAATACTATGAGAAGGCTGTCAAACTCTTTAACGAGACTGATAATTATATTTCACAAGGATTCATCTATGAGGCACTTGCATCTATTGCTTTAATTAATGGTGAGATTAAAGAAGCTAATCATTTCTTTGATAAAGCTAGAGAGAAACTCAATCGTGGTGGTATTTTTGAGCATTACGGACTTGAAGTGCAGCATATTTCATTACTTGCGATTCGCGGTAAATACCAAAAAGTTAAAGAAGCAGTCCACGAATTAATCAAGCCCACTATCCCAAGTTTTTTTATAGCTCAAGCCTATCAAATCTTAGCTAATACTTTAGTACAACTTGGCGAAGATATAGAAACAGCCAAAGCATATATAGAGATAGCTTGCGATATTTTCAAACAGCTAAAACGCTTTAACCAATTACTTTACACGCAGAATGTTTACTTTCAAATCCTACTTCTTGAAAACGATTTGGATAAAATACAGAAAACCGGTCAAGAAATAATTCAGTTAGCAACTCGACTTGGCAATGAAGAAATAAAAGCCACCAAGTACTTGGATCTAGCATTTGTAACTATTAGAGTCAGTTTAGAAGAGGGTTCCTTGACTCCAGAAAAAATAGCAGAAGCTACAGATTATTTCAAGAAAGCTATTAATTTATATCAAGAGCAGGGTAATCTTATTGGTGAAGCAGACACCTATCAAGCCATGGGCAATATGTTTACCGGAATCGGCAAGTTAGAAGAAGCTCTCAATGCTTTTCTGACAGCCAAAAAACTCTATGTTGCTGAGAAAGCTACATTGCAAGCATCTATTACTGACACTCTTATCGGGATTTTGATGCTAAATTATGTAGTGCTGAATGAACAAACTTATCCTATCGCCCTCAGACATTTAGAGCAAGCTTTGGTCTACTTTGCCAAAGAAAACCTTTTAGATTTACAGTGGAAATGTACGTTTTACCTAGCTGATCTTAATCATAAGTACTACATACTCAAGAGTGATACTGGAGAAGCCGAAGTCTATAAGAATAAAGCTAAAAACGGTTATTTAGAAATGCTCGTTGCTATTCAAGATTATGAAGAAGATGCACCAAGTCTATTAGCAAATCAAACTAGTTTAGTAGGTGTAACCGTCGAAGATGCTTATAATAAGGCATACCAGTTCTTTTTAACCATTGGAGAGGATTCCATTGCAAGAAAATTCCGCAGGTTAAATAATTAGATAATTATCTGCCTGTAATATAGTAATCAAATAGAGTTTGTCAATTTGTGACTGGATTTTCGAAGTTTCAGGTCAACCAGATCTTCAAGGGAGGGAATCTTCAATCACACGAATACCCGATCTTTTGACCTGAACGGAGAAAAGACAGTCACAAATTGGCAAAACTAAAATTATAAAAGCTTCAAGGAGTACTATATAAATTATTAGCTGTCAGACAATTAGAGCTATTTCGTCTATTTAGCCTATTGAGTTTTCTCAAGCTAGCCCTATTAGCTGATACATCAGCCCCCAATCTTAGTCCATAAGGGAGATATGGCCTATTTTAGCCTCCTAACATCATTTTTAAGAATTAACAGTAAAGTTCGTCAAAAAATTACTGCTAAAACTTCCTTTGGCCAATGTATTAGAAATTTATCATTAGTATTCATTTTATTGATGAGTATGGTTTTAGATGCTGAAGCAATTCGTGTTCGTATTAAAGACATCACGAAAGTACAAGGTTTAAGAGATAACTATTTAGTAGGTTACGGTCTAGTAGCAGGTCTACCAAGTAATAGTGGTGACAAGAACGCACTAGCAACTAACCTAGCCCAAGTGAATATGCTTAAGAACTTTGGTGTCGATATCAAAGAATTCCTAGTAAACAACCAAATAAATGTAAACAACATAGACGCTAACAATCCAGGTCAACAAGTTATCGCAGCACTTAAACAACTTAATGGCGGTGCAATTGGTAACGTGGCTGCTGTAATGATCACTGCTAAGATCGGAGCTTATTCTAAAGAGGGAGATCATTTTGATGTCGATATTTCATCATTTGCATCTTCACGTAACTTGACTGGTGGAATTTTATTGCAAACTTTACTTAAGGGTCCAGATGGCAAGGTATATGCTTCTGCGCAAGGTCCTGTAATCAGCTCAGGATATGAAGTTGAAGCTAACGGATCACTAGTAAGAGAAGGTTCTCCTAACTCTGGCAGAATCCCTAAAGGTGGAATTATAGAATATCCTCTGCCAACTACACTGGATACTAAGGATGGCATTGTTCTTACTACTGAGAAAATAGATTTTAGTACAACTAAAAAAATTGCAGAAGCGATCAATAGTTCTGCAGCTAATCGTCAAGCCAAAATTGTTGATGGCAGAACTATTAGCATACAATTAAATGGTCCAGAAGATGATCCAGTAACAGCTTTATCAGATATCAGTAACGTCATGGTAGATGCAGATAACGAAGCTAAGGTTGTAATTTTAGAAAGAACTGGAACCATAGTAGTAGGTGCAGATGTAAAACTTTCTGCAGTAGCACTGGCACACGGCAATATATCTATCACCATCAAAACCGAGAACGAAGTTTCACAACCTAATGTTAGTACACTTGCTAACCTAAATACAGCAGGTAACAATACCACTATCAATACAAACCAGGCAAGCAACAACACCTCTACACCAGGTGCAGGCGCAACAGATGGAACAACTCTAGCTAATAACGGATCTGGAACTGGAGTAGGCGGAATACAAACTGCTGCATTCTCTAATTCTGAAGTTAATTACAAGGAAACTGATACACGCTATGTAGAAGTGAAGGAATCTTCAACACTAGCAAATCTTGTTAATGAATTAAATAAAGTTGGTATCACTTCTAGAGATTTGATTTCTATTATGCAGGCTTTGAAAGCATCTGGAGCGTTACAAGCGGAATTGGAGATAATTTAAGATGAGAGATCAAATTAGACATATCATCAATAAACACAGAACTCAATGTTCAACAGTTAATGATCAACAGTCCATCATTTTCAATTCACCATGGACGATATTGATACTCTTACTATTAATACTCAGTTTAATTCAACCAGTACATGCCATACCTACGATTAAAGCTGGGGTTATGGAAAGTACTCCAGTACCAATTATCGCAGAATGGCCAATTGATGAAAACACGCAAATCGGAGAGCATTTTTCAGCAAGAATAGTAGAAGACATAGTTGGTGCAGGTAATGAAATACTGATACCTAGAGGTAGTAGAGTTATAGGTACTGTAGTAGAGCTAGAAAACGCTAAATCATTTAACCGTGATGGACGCGTAGACATAAATTTTGAGAAAATTATATTCCCTGACAATGTTACAAGCTATAACATTAATGCTGATGGTACTTTAGTTAAAGATCCACACCACACTGCCAATTTAGTAGGTGATGCAGCCCTTAAAACCACTGGAGGAGCCATTGCTGGAGCCATCGCTGGATTTAAGTTCGGTGGTATTCTTGGCACTGGTACTAGCACAGCATCTAACCTAGCTATTGGAGCAATGAGTGGAGCTGGTTTATCACTTATATCATTTGTTGCGAAGAAGGGCAGAGAAGTAGATATCACTCCAGGACTACCAATGACCTTAAATATTATATCGATGGATGATCAACACTATAAAGAACAACAAATAATTAATACAGACTCTCAAGAAGTCACAGCTTATATCAAGAATATTAGAAACAATAGAATAGCAGTAGAAATCGAGAATAATATGCGTCATTCTATCCCTCTCAGCAATCTAAAAATTGTTGATGGTTTAGGTTACACAGTGAAACCCAATCTAGCATTCAATTATCATGATGCCAAAGCTATCCCAGCTAAAACAAATTCCTCTTACGAGTTTGAATTCAATCCTACTACCAAGAAAGCTAGATACTGGCTAGTATTAACTGATAGTTTTGATAAGCAAGAATATTTCAGAAAAGAAATAAGATAACTATGGAGTTTAATCCAGCGATTAATAATATAAATCTATTGGACGCAGCAGGATACGGGCAGGATAGAGGCGATATAGATGCAAGAAAAACTCAATCTAGTAACAGTTTACTTAGTCCTGAAAAACAAAAAATCAAAGAACAAAAAGCAGCTCAAGAGTTTGAGTCATTATTTATTCAAATGTCACTAAAGCAAATGCGCCCTAAGCTAGAAGGTGGTCTATTTAATTCTGGACTTGCTGAAGATGTATTTTATCAATTCTTAGATGAAGCTGTTGCCAAAGAAGTAGCTGCATCACCTAATAATTTTGGTTTAGCAGATAGTGTTGCTAAAGAACTACCCAAATATTAAACAAATGCACTCACCATTTGCTTTTGGTGTTTTTCATAGATAGCCACTTCAGTAATATTCATTTCACGAAGTAAAGCTTCTAGCTTATCGTAGTTATGACACAGATCATGTGCTGCATGTGCATCACCAGCAATGGTAAAACTGATACCTTTCTCCTTAGCCATTTGAATAATTTTACGATCTGGATAAATTTCGCCAATAGGCTTACGCAAACCAGCAGTGCTAATCTCTATGGAAAGATCCTGCCGCTTAATCACATCAAGAGTCTCATGATAAAGATCAGTCAAATCCACTGTAGGAAAAAACTTGAAAATTTTAATCAAATCCAGATGCGCCATAGAGTTGACTAAACCAGACTTAGCAATCAATTGGATGTTTTTATAATAGTCACGATATAAATCGTTGATATCATGTTTGTCATATTCTTTAATATAGTGCGGATGATCAAAGGGAAAATCTTTTACAAAATGCACTGAACCTAAAACAAAATCTAATTTATCCCAATGCTTCTCCACCCACTTACGTCCATCAGCACTGGTCTCTGGATCATTGTCCAACTCTATTCCAGCTCTGAAATTGACTTCTGGATTACGTTCCCTAAGCTTATCTATTTCTTCAAAACTAACACCATCTTTATAACGATCATGATCAGTAAACGCTAAATCTTTCAAACCTAATTGTTTAGCCTTATCTGCCCAAGGCTGCAAAGTCTTCTCAGAATATGGGAGGTCTGTTCTATGAGCTTGTGGGTGATTGTGATAATCTGCTACTAACATTAT
>CAYPGT010000001.1:35252-71144 GCA_964410425.1 uncultured Gammaproteobacteria bacterium | reverse complement strand
TTCATTGTCAAAATAGAGGTATAGTCTACACCATACTCATGTAGTCTCTGAGCACCACCATCTAAACGATCTATCACAGATATAACTTGAACTATTTCTGAATCTGCCTCATCTTGCACTCTACGAATAGCTTCTATCATCTTCACACCATCGACGATCTCATCTTGCAATAAACATACTTTAGTAGCTGGTTTAAGTGGACCTTCTATCCACTTAGAATAGCCTCGACGTCTAGCATCATAACTATCTCTAACATAAAAAGTACTTATCTCTTGACCTCTAAGAAAAGCTAACTGTGAAGTAGTAGCAGCAAGGCTGTAAGTTTTCTCAAACAAACCACCAATGAACTGAATTTCATCCTGCAATAAATGAAGGATAGCAAGGCTAGCAAGAAAAGAACCTTCAGCACCTAAGAGCGTCTCTTTCATATCTAAGTAATGACTAGTAATTCTTCCAGATGGTAAGACAGAGTCACCTTCAAACAAGGATTTATCTCTGATGATTTCAATTAATCTTGCTTTAGCATCATCATAAGTAATATTAATCAAATCAGAACCAAGTTTGGGCTCTGTTTTCTTAGGAGCTACTTTCGGTTTATTGACATTAGACGGTCTATTATTAGGCTTGCGATATACCATAGATTAGATTGTATCACAAACAAGTTGCAGCTTTATGCCTCATCTTAATGATCAAATCAAGCATCGCTTCGGCAGTCGCTTGTGAAGCTTGATGAATATGAGCTTCCAGTTCAGGTAATTCTTGCTTAATGGTCAAAGATGTTTGAGGACCAATACTAATAAGATGAAGTTTGTCTGTTTCACTCATTTGTTGCAAACGATTCGCACCAATAATTTTCTTAAAGTTTCTTACAATCTCAGAGCTAGTTAAACTAATAAATAATTCTTCGCCACTTGCAAGTAACTCATCAAAGTTCTGAAGAGTTGTTAAAGCGATCTCTGGAACTATGGTTTTATAGGCATTTACCAGGGTCACTTTCACTTGATTTCCAGATTCAAGCTTGTCTATAAAATCATCGCTAATATTTTCAGCACGAGACAAAATCACTTCTAGAGGATCAGCTCCAGGAGGCTGCTTAGCATCGCAGAACTCTTGCATAAATTCATCAGCCAAAGTTGTAGAGTTAAACTTAGAAGGAATGAAGTTCACAGGAAAACCAATCTCTTTAATAATAAAATCAGCCGTAGCCTGACCGACACAGGCAATCTTCAAACGCGGACTTAAATGAAAAAAATGTCCGCCAAGCTCAAGCAAGCGAGTAAAAAATATCTCTGCTGATTTCTTACTTAAGAAGAATACCCAATCATAATGATGATTTTCACGAATAGCTTTATCTAACAAAGCATAGTCATCATTAGGTTTAGTAAACTCTATACAAGGCAAACAAAAACAACCCAATCCTTGAGATTGAATCAAAGAACAGAAGCGCTGTGAATCATCAATTGCTTTAGTTATTATAACTTTGGACACAAAGTTAATTATAAATCAACTACCGAGTCTATAACCAAAACCTCTCACTGTCTGAATAATCTTAGGTTTATTAGCATCTTCTTCGATCTTCTGTCTAAGCCAGCAGATATGAACATCAACAGTTTTAGAATCTCCATCAAAATCCAAGCCCCAGACTTTCTCAATCAATTCGTCACGAGAATAAATACGCTTAGGATTTTGCATAAACAATTCAAGCATAGAATACTCACGTGGACTGAGATTTAACTCTTTGTCTTCAAGCCAAGCTCTATGAGTTTTAGTATCTAAAATCACTTTACCAAAGCGAATACGCTTAGGATGTGTAGCATTAGGTTGCTGAGCACGACGTATAGCAGCATTGACACGTGCCATTAACTCTTCCCAGTTAAAGGGTTTAGTAATGTAATCATCCGCACCAGCAGCTAAGCCTTCTACAATATCTTCCTTAGCGCTTTTCCCTGTAATCATTACTACCGGCACAAAATTCTGACTCTTGCGAATATGCTTCAGCACCTCGATTCCTGAGATATCTGGCATAGACCAATCGAGCAGGATTAGATCAGGATCCTCAGATTCAAACATCTTCATAGCTTGCTGTCCATTATAAGCAATCGCAGTCTCAAAGCCCTTTTGCTGCAAAGTATAAGCCATGGGATCAACTAAATTTACTTCATCATCCACTAATAAAAGTTTTAAAGACATATATAACTACCCTTTATTTTTTAGATACTACCCAAATAAGTTCTTAACCTATTCTGAACTTTTTATACCCCATCTTCTTAACCTTTAACAATTTTTCTTAACCTAAATGCAAAAACCCTTGTCTTTACAAGGGTTTTTATAAATATAAAGGTTAATTTAGATTAAAAGCTTGCTTATCGGCGTTAGCCCATGGCGATCTCTTTAAGGCCTTTTTCAGCTTCAAGTGTTGATTTAGCTTCATTAACCTGCTCGCCTTGGGCTATACGCATGTAGGATCTGAGCAAATTTGCAATCATCGTGCTCTGGCGCAGACCATCTTGCTCACCAACAAAACTATCACCCAGAATGCTCTTCTGCCAAGCATTATCGATTGCAGCAGAATCCTGCTGCAAACTATCAATACCAGCACCCAAAGCAGCGTACATCTTAGTAGGGTTAGTTCCTTTCTTAGAGTCTATAGTGACGCGATTAATATTATCCTGCGACATGATCAGTATGTATAAATTATAGCATATGGCATGAAAATTAATTCAACTAGCAAGCTTCGCGGGACTCGAGGTCTCTCTTTGCTCACTTACGTTCACAAAGAGAGACGACTCTCGTCTATTGCTCAGCTTGTTTAGATGTTGAATTAATTTTCAAGTTCAAGACAAAGGCTCTTTCGCTATACTTAAAGTAATGGCTCTAGACCCAGTACAACAAATCAAAGATCGAGCAGATATAGTCGAGCTAATATCTGGAATTATCCCTGTTAAGAAATCAGGGGCTAATTATGTTGCTATTTGCCCTTTCCATAATGACACTAAACCCAGTATGCATATCAGTTCTAGCAAGGGCATTTTTAAGTGTTTTGCTTGTGGGGCTGGGGGGGATATTTTTAAGTTTTGGTCTGACTACTATCAAAAAGACTTTAAGGAAACTCTCAAAGAACTCGCTCAGAAGTATGGAGTAGAGCTTAGTAGCTCTCATCAGAACAAAGAAGAGCTGGAACATTTTAATCTGCAAATCCGCATGCACGAACTTGCAGCTCAATATTATAACGATCAATTACTTGGTTCCGATCAAGCATTATTAGCGAGAACCTACCTCGAAAAAAGAAAAATATCTACAAACACCATCAGTGAGTACAAGCTAGGCTATGCGCCTGCTGATCCAGAGAACTGGGGTAAACTAATCACCCTACTAAAAGATAAATTACAAGTTACAGAAACACAAATTGTAGAAGCTGGACTAGCTCTACAAAGTGAAAAAAACTCAAGATATTTTGATCGTTTCCGCGGTAGATTAATGATTCCCATTCGTGATGAACGCAGCAGAGTGATTGCTTTTGGAGCTAGGTTAATCCCAGGGATGGATAATGACAATGGTCCGAAATATCTCAACTCACCAGATACTCAAACCTATCATAAAGGTGAAACTTTATATGGCATCGATATAGCGAAGGAATTTATTCGCAAGGAAGATGCTGTAATCATAGTAGAAGGATACTTTGATCAGATCTCTCTCTATCAAGCAGGTATCAAGAATGTACTTGCTAATCAAGGTACCGCCTTAACTGCTAAACAAGTGAAGACCATGAGTAAGTTTACTAACTCCAAGCGTATTTATTTATGCTTTGATAGTGATACAGCTGGTGAGAAAGCTAGTGACAGAGCAGCAGAGATCATTGCTCAAGTACTTGGTGCTTACGAGCACGAAGTGCGCATACTACACATACCTGGAGCGAAAGATGCCGATGAATTTATACAAAACCATGGCAGTGACGGGTTTAGGGAATTATTAAAACAAGCTCCCTTGTTGATTGATTATAAGATAGAACAAAGCATGCAAACTGTGGACCTAAGTTCACCACAAAGTAAATCTAAAGCTATTAAAGACCTAAGTAAGTATTTAGCATACTTAACTAACAAGATTGAACTGGCAGAATATACTCGAATTATTGCAGCTAAGTTACAAATAGAGGAGACCATTCTAGCCAGGCAATTAGAATCTGAACTAAGGTCACATGAAAATACTGATAATCCATATCAAGAAACCAGTAAACCGCAAAGTCCAGCTAACAAACATAAACAAAGTAACGGTCATATAATGTATCTAGACCATGCTGTCTACGCAGCAGAACAAGAATTGATTATCCTTGCTCTTAAGAATAGAAAGTTCCTAGAAGACTTCTTAAACCAAGATGGTAAGATGATTTCAGACCTTCACCAAAGAATCTTAGAAACTCTGATTGATGTAAGTTTTGAGAATCCTGACATCAGCAATGTAGAGGTTAAATTTGCACTTGTCGCCAATAAGTTATCTGGTGAGTTTAATTTAGCGAAAGAACTAGCTGATATCGGTCTTAAACTAGAAAAACTAACTAATACAGATGACGATGAGGATAAATATCAAGAATCAACAATTAAACTAAATCAAGCCAGATTACAACAAGAGAAAGCTTTGATGAACGAAAAACTTCTAACACTTGATGATTCCAGTTCTGAGTGGGCAGATACAGCCAGAAAAAAACTAGAGCTAGAGAAACAAATACAAGGGCTACGCGCAACCAGGCACTAAGAAATTAAACTCTTTAGCTTCGTTGATTTAATTGCATGACTTAAAATCGTTTCTTCAGCAGATCTTAACTTATGAAGGAAACCAACTTCATTAGCTCTAGAGCTAGAATAGGCTCTTACGCAACCATCCAGCTCTGAACTAGATGCATAATAATGCAGACTTGCATCCTCATCAAAGCTACAGCTCGGTTTAGAACTAAAATCTATTATGGATGTCTTATAGTGCTTAGTAAAATGAATTGAAGGTAACCTAGAATCAATTCCAAAAACTATCAAATCGGCATCAGCTACAATAGCTTTGACACGATCAGTGTGATAACCATACTTTGTTCTCGTATATTTCATACCATCAAGTTCTGGAGATGCTTTGATAACAGCAATTTGATTTGAAGAAGAACTTATACGATGTAATAGCGTTATATTTTCAGGCTTAAATCCCAATTCAACAAGAGATAAACAAGATTGATGCGCAGTACTACCAGAGCCCATAACAATAATATTGTTATATGTTTTCCTCGCAAATTTGCGAAGTGCCATCTCAATAGCAACCTTACAATATGAAACCCTCTCAATACCATGGTTTGCATCAATACGTTGACGCAAAGCTTTAGCTTCTTCTAACAACTCCAAACCTTGACGTCCGAGATAACCCATATGAAAAGTTTGCTTAAAAGAGATATCAAACTGCATGCAAATTTCATCTTCACCTACTAGCCCACTATTAAGACCACAATAAGTCCTAATGACTTGCAATTTAGCTTCATTATCATAAAGCACATCTAAGTCAATCTCTGACTTATTTATAGACTGTACAGCCATCTGCAGCTCAGCAATATTTTTATCATTAATTTCGCTAAGAAAAAGGATTAGCTCAAAACGATTACAAGTAGTGAGCAAAGTTACTTCTTTAACATAGGGTAACTGCTTGAGGGTATCTAATAACAAAGGATATTCATCATGTGATAATTTAACTGACAACAATTCCTCTGGGCTAAATTCCCGAAGCTTATTTTTTAGAGGATGTTCGTTTTGATTAGGAAGAGATATTCCTAAATATACTAAGGTCATAATATCCAATACTCATTATAAACCTAAATTAGCAAGAGGTAAAATACTCACATTCATCCTTTAGAATACATTTAGGACAATTGGGTCTGCGAGCAATGCAGGTCTCCCTGCCATGTGATATAAGCCATAAGGAAAAATTATTCCAATATTTTTTAGGTATTAGAACATTCAAATCTTGTTCGATTTTTTCAGGGTCAGTATTTTTAGTTAAGCCCAATAAACCACTAATGCGCTTGACATGAGTATCCACTACCACACCAGCAGGTTTATTAAACCAAGTACCTAAAACTACGTTGGCTGTTTTACGTCCGACACCAGCAAGCTGCGTTAGCTCATCAATACTATCAGGAACTTCTGCTCCATGATGAGAAACCAATCTCTGAGCAAGCTTCACAAGATTCTTAGCTTTGTTTTTATAAAAACCACAAGACTTGATAATTTTTTCAACATCAGTTAACTTAGCCTCAGCAAGCTTCTCTGCATTTGCATATTTTCGAAAAAGCGCAGGTGTCGTCATATTCACTCGATCATCAGTACACTGCGCCGAAAGACAAACAGCACAAATTAATTCAAACACATTCTTATGCTTCAAAAAACACTTGACCTCTCCATAGTAGTTTTTAAGCTTAGAAACTATAGCTTTACTCTTAAATTTCAAATTCTTATTGATAGTTTTTGTTTTAATGAATGGTACTCCTTAAAACGCCATTTTATCAGTTCAAACCTTTTATAATCAAATATCCGATCATAATTCAGTGTTATCACCCCAGAATAATCTAATTTATGATTATTATGATATTATTAGATCTAATATGCCACTAGATAGAGATGAATTAGCAGCCTTAGTATCAGTAGTCAATACAGGAAGTTTCAGAGCAGCCGCCGAAGAATTAAAAAGAGCACAATCATCGATTAGCTACGCTATTAAAAACTTAGAGAAAGAACTTGATATAGAGATCTTTGGCAGAGCTACTTACAGACCTCAATTAACAAGCCAGGGTGAATTAATATATCAAAAAGCCAAACACCTACTCAAGATGCAAAATGAGTTACTAGACTATGCTGCAAGCATCAAGCAAGGTCTAGAAGCCAGTATTAGTTTAGAAGTTAACATTCTTTATCCGCAGGATTCACTCACTAAAGCACTTGAAAAGTTTAAAGCTAAGTTTCCTACAACGCAGATTCATTTATCAATAATAGGTTCTACAAGCAATCTTGATAGCATGATTGATGATAGTTCAAGAATCATCATTGATCTTGAGCAAACAAAGCTTACAAATCTAGGAATGGAGTTACTCACTAGCATTGAAGAATTACCAGTATCTCATCCGGACTATCCAGCTGCCCAAGAGGGTTTAACAGATACTTACTTCACTAATCTAACTGAATTAAAAATTAATCAGCAATGTCCAGAATCAAACACTTGGTCTCTGATGAATTATGAAACTATTAAAGACTTACTCGCTAAAAAACTTGCATGGGCATACCTACCAGCAAAACTTATTCAAGATGAATTACGCAACAACGAACTAGTAAAAATACCAAGCTTAGATATCAAACATACTGCTCTATATTTATACAGAAACAAATCTAAATTCACAGGACCAGTTACAGAGTATCTGTGTGGGCTATTTAAGTTATAATTAGTTTATGACTTCATCCCTACCACTAGTAATCAAGCAAATGGAAATTGGTCCAATGCAAAACTACGTTTACCTCGTAGCTAATGACAGGATTAAAGAATGTACCGTTGTAGATCCTGCTTGGGATGTTGATCAAATACGTAACGAAGCTAAAAATTTAGGTTATAAAATTACTTCAGCCCTAATTACTCATGGGCATGCCGACCATACTAACGGCATCGAAGAATTACTTAAAACTCACGATATCCCTATTTATGTTTCAGAACACGAAGCTAGTTTTTATAAACCAATAGGAGAAAATATTAGAGATGTTAAACCTAATGACCAATTACAGCTTGGTGAAATTACTATAGATTTCTTACACACTCCTGGACACACTCCTGGCTCTCAGTGCTTTGTTTGTCACGGTAATTTAGTCTCTGGTGATACTCTCTTCTTAGATGGTTGTGGTCGCTGTGATATGCCTGGTGGTGATGCTGAGGTAATGTACGACAGCATCGCTAATAAGCTTATGAAACTTCCTAACAGTACTATTATTTATCCAGGACATAACTATCACCACTTACATCACGACACTCTTGAAAACCAAAAGCATACTAATCCTTATATGCAAGCTGATACTCTATCTAGGTTTATATCGCGGAGGCTGAGCTAAGATCCACTAATCTAATCGCCGGATCCCATCTATCCTTTTCAGGAGATCCATTAAAACGATAGAGCCAATCGATTGTATCGTATATCCTTAACGGTCGTACCTTATGACTCAACGTCGACGGTAGATCTCGACGATTACATTTTAGAGACGTAACAACATCTTCCGCCTCATTACAACGAGCGACCAATCCCTTATCACGCTCATTACAAAGATTTATAATTGCCTTATGCTCCCCATGGTAAAAAATAGTTTTTTTACCACCAACAGTAATATATCCGTTGTCATAATCACCAACTCTTCTGACTCCAAGAGAGGAGAAGTTCCGAGGCTGACATATCAACAAATCAGTAAACTCAGTAACTCTAGAAGTAAGATTCTCCATATATTTAGCAAGCACTGTTTGAACTTCATCAGCAAGCTGTTTTCGATTTGCATCATCAGCCTCTGACTTGAGCTTCCCTCTTATCGGCTTGGTATCAATCAATGTTCCAAAATTAGTGTCATACACCGCACTAGAGTCAAAGCCATTTTTTGATAAAGTCCGTGCTAAGCTCTCTCCTATTTTTCTGGACTCATCTACTAATGTCTTAATATGAAGTGAATTTCGACGATTGTAAACTTGACTAAAAAGCTCACCTAATTTCACATTGTTAAATTTAACTTTATCCATATCCAATTTCACATAATAGCATATCGCGTGAATCATTGCAACTTCTATAAACTCAGGTCTATAGTACTATTTAATGGAAATGCAAACCTTAAAATTACTAATCTCATGTCCAGATCGTAAGGGGATAGTCTACGAAGTCACTAAGTTTATTGCTGAGAATAACGGCAATATTATCGACTCGCAACAACATAGTATGGGATTGGGTGATAGGTTCTTTATGAGATTAGAGATAGATACCAGTGAATTTAAGATCCCCTTAGATAAGGTTGATAATGAATTTCAAAGCATCGCCAAGAAATTTACAATGGAGTTTAGTTTTAATTATCAGCGAAAAAACATGGCAATCCTAGTCTCCAAGTACGATCACTGTCTTCATGATATTTTACTAAAACATAAATATGGTGAGATCAAAGCTAATATTCCAATCATCATCAGTAATCATCCTGACTTAGAGCATATTGCTAAAACCTATGGCATAACTTATAAGCATTGCCCCATAATTCAAGGCACTGATACAAAGCAAGCCAAAGCCAATCAAGAAGCGGAAATCCTCAAAACCTTAGAACCGCTCAATATTGATTTAATAGTAATGGCTAGATATATGCAGATCTTGAGTGGCAACTTAATTAATCACTATCCTTATCGCATCATCAATGTTCATCATAGTTTCCTGCCAAGCTTTAAGGGAGCTAATCCTTATCATCAAGCTTATGAGAAAGGGGTAAAGGTTATAGGAGCAACAGCACACTATGCTACAGAGGATCTGGATATGGGACCCATTATCTCTCAAGATGTCAGTCCTGTTAATTTTAAGGACGATGTTGAAGACTATATCTCTAAGGGACGAGATCTAGAAGAACTAGTCTTTGCTAGAGCCATACGTGCCCATCTTGATGACAAGATTATTGTTTTTCAAAATAGAACTATTGTTTTTAATTAAAGTTATAATAACCACAGTGAAACCCGAAAACCAAGCTAAACTAACACAAATCGCACAAAGGCTTTCAGACACTAATCTTACTGCTAAAGAAGAAGCTGTAAAAGATATAGTAGAGAATGTTAAAGCCCTCGGCGATAAAGCAGTGGCAGCATATTCTAAGAAATTTGATGGAGTGGATTTTAATTTAGACCTAAAAGATCCTTTTAAGGTTCAAGCCACAGGTAGCTTCCTTAAGCTTTCTCAAGAATTGCAAGCAGCACTCAAACAAGCTAAGGCTCGCATAGAAAGATTCCATAATGAAGAGTTTAAGCACTCTAAGTTTTCAGAGGGCTGGTCATATAAGGGTAAAGTAGGTGAAAGACTCGGCATTAGATATCAGGCTTTAGATTCAGTCGCCATCTACATTCCAGCAGGACAAGCTCCTCTACTATCAACAGTATTAATGACGGCTATTCCGGCTAAAGTAGCCGGGGTTAAGCGCATCGTGATGATCAGTCCTCCACCTATCAATCCTGGAATACTTGCAGCTGCCGAGCTTGCTGGTATAGATGAGATATATGCCATTGGTGGAGCACAAGCGATTGCAGCATTAGCCTATGGAACCCAATCTATCAAAGCTGTAGACAAGATAGTAGGACCGGGTAATATTTATGTGAGCCTAGCCAAAAAACTAGTATTTGGACAAGTCGGCATAGATGGTATTTATGGACCTAGCGAATTGGCTATCATTGCTGACGACAGCGCCCAGCCCAAGCAATTAGCAGCAGATTTAATCAGTCAATTAGAACACGGTTCTGGACTAGAATCTGTGCTCTTAGTAAGTACTTCTAAACGTATTGTAGAAGAAACTGAGACTGAGTTAAACCGACAAATCAGTGATTTAGCTATCAAGCATAAGTCAGCAGAGCAAATCAGCACCATTAACAGCTCTCTTGAAAACTGGTCAGCTCTATTACACGTGGAAAGTTTAGAAGAAGCTATCGAGATCATCAACAAATATGCTCCTGAACATTTAGAGATTCAAATACAAAAAGATCAACTCAAGAGTACTCTTATACAGATCAAGAATGCCGGCGCAATTTTCATTGGTACTAATTCCTGTGAAAGCCTTGGCGACTACATTGCTGGACCTAGTCACTGTCTACCCACTGGCGGCACTTCACGGTTTTCGTCAGGTTTACAATGTATAGATTTCATGAAGCGTACGAGCATTATTGATTTCTCATCTGTAAAACAATCTAAACAAGGCTTCCAGGAAATAATTAATAACGTTGCCACTATTGCTAGAGCTGAAATGCTGGAAGGACATGCCAGAGCCATGGAAGAGAGAAAATAACTTCATGAAAACTTTAACAGAAACAACCACTCATATAAAGAATGATAAATTGCATAAATTCTTGCTAAAGAAGCTCAAGCGAGAGATCGCTTCGGGACAAGCAATACTGCATATAAGCAATAAACAAGAGCAAGTAACAGACTTGCTTAGTGCCAATAATATTTATACTCAAATAACAGAGCTAAGTGAATTAAACAAGCTAGGCATAATTAAGACCCAAAAAGCGTTCACCTATGTCATCGCAGATTTAGACATGCCTGATTTAGATGATTTTGATAGCTTCTTAAATCGCATAGCACCAATGATTATCCGCCCTGGCTTACTTATCATCATCGCTTCTAACCTAGCTACCTTTAGAAATCAATTAGCAATTTGGTTTGGTAACAACCTTGAAGATTTCAAGAGACCCAACCGCGCTGTCACTCCAGGCTTCCTCCGCACCAGATTACTGGAGAAGGGTTACTTCGTTAAGAATCGTTTCTGGCAATATGACGAAAAACTATTAATCATGGCAGATATACCACACCATGCTTAAAGCTTCAGCAAAGTTAAAATCTGCTCAAACTTAGCTCCACGAGAGGCTTTAACAAGAATCACTTTCTTCCTAGCAGTTTGAACCATGTTTAATTCCTTGACGATATCGTCAATTTGACGTCCACGACCATCTATCAACTTAAAACTTTCATTCTCATAAGACTTAATCTCTAAGAAAAGTTCATTCACTAGATCTTCTTGACTTTCTAATACTTCACCTAAAACAGCAATCTTCATATCATCAGGGAACTGTGTCAGCATAGCTTTTACACTGTTTCTAATTGACTCAGGATTAGCATTATAAGTCTCATCTATATATAGATTCCCAACAGTATCATATATAAACTTACCACGACCTTCTCCAGGACTATATTTACTAAGCCCAGCATTAATCTGATCATCATTCAAACCTAATAGCTTAGCAAGCTTAGAAACTGCATTAATGTCGGCAATTAAACCTTCCGAGAGCAAATAGTGTGGCTGAACGCTCAATGCTGAACGCTCAACGCTATCAAAAGATATCAAATCTATATCCTTATAACTGTTTTTAATCTCAGCATATAATTTTGAATCGACAAACAAAGTCGCATTGAGCGTTGAGCCTTGAGCCTTGAACTTATAAGCCTTCAAACCACTTACAATCTCCAACTTGGCACGTTTAATATTCTCAACAGAGCCCAAACGCTCTATATGAGCCGTTCCTATATTAGTGATGATAGCTATATTTGGTTCAGCAGTTTTAGACAATAGCTCAATTTCCCCAAGTCCACGCATACCCATTTCTAATATCAAAACCTCTGTATCTATGGGCATGGAAAGAATAGTCTTAGGTACACCTATTTCATTATTGAAATTAGCTTGTGAATAATGCACTTTAAATTTTTCAACAAGAACCGTTTTCAATATTTCTTTAACGGTAGTCTTACCAGAACTACCTGTGATAGCAATAGTTATCGGATTCACTATATTTCGGTACTCATTAGCAAGCTTATGATAGGTAGAAAGAGTGTCATCGACCTTAACTACCTTGCTAGATAAATCTATAGGCAGATTTAACTCTGAAGGCTCAAGCGAACTATAGGCAAAACTGGCTCCTTTGGCTAAAGCATCACCAATAAAGTCATGTCCATCAAATTTGAGACCTTTAAGAGGTAGATAAATATCCCCTAATTTAATAGACCGACTATCAGTGTTTATACCTAAATAGTTTGATGTAGATAAAATTTCTCTCATAAAGTCCAGTGATAATCAATATTTAACCATAAAAACGTACAATAACGCATAGATTTGTGGAATGAATAAGTTGGGTGGTTTAACTGAAGGTTATTTCCTAGATCAACCAATCGATGATTCCGCCCAGGGGCTTAAGCATTAATTAAGCTTCTAGTTAAAGTCAATAAACAACATCATAAGATAGGTGATAGCACTTATCTTTTATGTGTTTATAAGGATGATTGATCTAAAAATCGATCGAATTAGGGTAAATCAAAGGTAATTCAATCGAAATTACCAAAAGGGGGCACTCGGACAATACAGCATAAGAACAAAAGGTAGATTATCTTTATTTAATAAGCTAGATAAATCATGTCCAGTAGTGTTAAGATATCAAAAATCAACAGAGGTAAGAATTTAAAATGACGACGAAGAGAACAAGAGTATTATCCAGAAAGACAGCCAGCTGCGTATTAGCAATATGGCTAGCGTTTGCAAGCTTTATCCCAAGCTCTGCGGCCGAGCAAAGATACGTTCCACTTGACCTCTTGTCAGGCTCAAACCCTGATCTAGAACTGGAGATCAACACAAAAAGTCAAACCATGGATTTGACTAAAACAGCAAACTTAAGAGTCAGAGTGAAAATTAGCGAACTATACGCTTCACTTGAGAACTCTAGTAGCGTAAGACTCAATTTATACGAGATTGTTTCTGGTCAAAGAAAATTTATAAGCACACAAAGTTTAACTGTTAATCGTAGTACGAGAAAGCAAAACCGTATCATCAGTATTAGTGCTGGAAGATTTGATAGCCCTAGTAAACAGATAGAGTTTGATGTTTTTGATACTGAAGGTAACTTGGTTAATACTTATGGTACGACTATTAGTGCAACCAATCTAACGGCTCAAGTTGCATCTAACCCAGTTAGCTTTAACATCACCAGCTGTGCCACTAGTGATTTTGATTGTTTAACAGAAGGTATATTTGAGAGGGTTACTTTTGAAGCTAAAAAACAAACTCAAGCATCTACTAGATTTCAAAAATTCGACAACGGTAGATTTAAAGTTACTTTACCTGTACCTAGAGACAGTTTCAATTTCCTAAGAGGTAACAGAGGTGGACTTACAAGTGGTGGCAATGGCTCTGGTGGCTCCGGTGGTTCTGGTGGCAATGGACAAGTATCTGCATTTGGTGAAAGTCTAGATGCTGCAACTTTAAGACTTGGTCCAAGTGTTGGAGATTATTCTAAGATAGACTACAACGATCCAAGTGGAAGACTTGAATTTAGTTTTGTTGATAGTTCTTCAAACCTTGGAACTAAAATGGTTGTCACCAATGCAGGCAATCTAGGACTTGGCACTACAACACCAAGTGAAGTACTTGATGTCGTAGGTAATGTGCAGTTTTCTGGTGCACTTAAGCCTAATGGATCAGCAGGAACTCTTGGACAAGTACTCTTAAGCCAAGGTGCTGGAGTAGCTCCAATCTGGAGTAATACTTCTGGACTTAGTGTTGGTTCAGCAACTACAGCTGGATCTGCAACTACAGCTGGATCTGCAACTACAGCAGGCACTGCAACTGATGCTACTAACTTAATTGGTACTGGTACTATTTCTGGTACTCATAATGTACTTACTGGAGGTATTGTAAATTTCAATACTGGTAGCAGTTTAACTTTATCTTCAGGTGCTGGAGTTACTGGTAACCAAGATACTTCTATATTCACTGGTAACGGTTCTGGATTGAAACACATTCCAGCTTCATCTATAGTTGGATTGATAACGCCTTCAACTGATATTAGTAATGTACTTATTAACAACAATACTGTTAACGGTGCACTTACATTTAATAAGAATGGTTCTATCTCTGCTCCAAACAGCAGAATTCTTGCCAATGTATTCAATGGTCAAGTATTTAACGGTGGTCTATTCAAAGGTACATTCGTTGGTAATGGTGCTGGTGTAACTAACATCGCTGGTGCTAACGTGACTGGTACTGTAGCTAATGCTACTAATGCAGTTAACGCTACTACTGCAACTTTTGCAACTACTGCGGGTTCAGCAACTACAGCTACTAGCGCTACTACTGCTACGGATGCAACTAATCTTATTGGAACTGGTTCTATATCAGGTACTCATAATGTGCTCACTGGTAGCGCTGTAACTTACAACGCTGGTAGTACACTCACTTTAAGTGGTACTACTACCCTATCTTCTGGATCAGGAATCACGGGTAACCAAGATACATCAATCTTCACTGGTAACGGTTCTGGATTGAAGCATATTCCTGCTTCATCTATAGTTGGGTTGGTAACTCCTACTAGTCTAAGCAATGTGCTTATAAACAACAATACTGTTAATGGTGCACTTACATTTAATAAGAATGGTTCTATCTCTGCTCCAAACAGCAGAATTCTTGCCAATGTATTCAATGGTCAAGTATTTAACGGTGGTCTATTCAAAGGTACATTCGTTGGTAATGGTGCTGGTGTAACTAACATCGCTGGTGCTAACGTGACTGGTACTGTAGCTAATGCTACTAATGCAGTTAACGCTACTACTGCAACTTTTGCAACTACTGCGGGTTCAGCAACTACAGCTACTAGCGCTACTACTGCTACGGATGCAACTAATCTTATTGGAACTGGTTCTATATCAGGTACTCATAATGTGCTCACTGGTAGCGCTGTAACTTACAACGCTGGTAGTACACTCACTTTAAGTGGTACTACTACCCTATCTTCTGGATCAGGAATCACGGGTAACCAAGATACATCAATCTTCACTGGTAACGGTTCTGGATTGAAGCATATTCCTGCTTCATCTATAGTCGGTACCGTTCCAACAAACAACAGTACTATAAGCAATTCTATTTTCAACAACAACACTGTAAACGGTGCGCTTACATTTAATAAAAATGGTTCGTTATTAAATACTACGCTTATTGGCAACACCACTATCAACGGTAAAGTGTTATTCACTAGCAATACTAAGCTTGAGCCGTTCCACGTTAACGGTACAGTATTTGCTAAAGACTTCAACGCAAGTAATGGTGTTACTGCTAGTAAGTTCTTTGGTGGAGACTTCTTCGGTAATGGTGCTGGTCTAACTAAGATTACTGGTGCTAACGTTACTGGCACTGTAGCTAATGCTACGAATGCAGTAAACGCTACTAGTGCAACTAACGCTACGAATGCTACCAATCTTATTGGAATCGGTTCTATATCAGGCACTCATAATGTACTCACTGGTAGTTCAGTAACTTACAACGCTGGCAGTACGTTAACTTTAAGCGGCACTACGACTCTATCTTCTGGTTCAGGAATCACTGGCAATACAAATACATCTGTATTCACTGGTAATGGTTCTGGATTAGCTCACTTACAAGCGACTAACGTAGTTGGTAACTTGAACAATGTAAGCAATATAAGTAATGCAACTATTAGTCTATCTAAGATCAATAATTCTCAAATCAACAATAATACTGTTAACGGAGCACTGACTTTTAATAAGAATGGTTCTATTCTTGGTTTGAAAATGTTGACTCTAAATGGTTTAGCATTTACACCAGGTTCACTTATCAACGGTGGTACTTTAATAAACACTACTGTAAATCTTAGTAAACTTGTATCTCCTGACAACCTAATCAATCCTGCATTACAAGTAACAAATGCTGGAAACGTTGGCATTGGTACTATAACTCCAAGTGAAAAACTTGAAGTCGCAGGTAAAATTAAAGCTACACAATTTATTGGTGATGGTTCGCAGTTAACAGGTATTAATCCAACAGTAGTAACCAACACAAAAATTAATGACAACACTGTTAACGGTACTCTAACTTTCAACAAGAACGGTTCATTGTTCAATGCCAACCTTAAAGGTACGACTACTATCAATGGTAAAGTATTGTTCACTAGCAACACTAAACTTGAGCCATTCACAGTTAATGGAACCGTTACAGCGACTAAGTTCCAAGGTGGTAATTTCTTCGGCAATGGTGCAGGATTAACTAATCTTACAGGTGCTAACGTTACTGGCACAGTAGCTAATGCTGTTAACGCAGTTAATGCTACTAATGCAACTAACGCTAACAATGCAACTAACTCTACTAACGCTACTAACTTAACTGGAGTTGGCTCTATATCAGGTACTCATAATGTACTTACCGGTAGTTCTGTGACTTATAATGCTGGTAGCACATTAACTTTAAGTGGTACGACTGTACTCTCTTCTGGTTCAGGTATTGCTGGTAACCAAGATACATCAATCTTCACTGGTAATGGTTCTGGATTGAAGCATATTCCTGCTTCATCTATAGTCGGTACAGTTCCAACTAATAACTCTACTATTACTAACTCTCTACTAAACAACAACACTGTTAATGGTGCTCTTACATTTAACAAGAATGGTTCTTTATTAAATGCGACGCTTGTCGGCAACACTACTATCAACGGTAAAGTGTTATTCACTAGCAACACCAAGCTTGAACCTTTCCATGTTAATGGAACTGTGTTTGCTAAAGACTTCAGTGCAAGTAACGGTGTTACTGCTAGCAAGTTCTTTGGTGGAGATTTCTTCGGTAATGGTGCTGGTCTAGTTAAGATTACTGGTGCTAACGTTACTGGCACCGTAGCTAATGCTACTAATGCAGTTAACGCTACCAATGCAACAAACGCTACAAACTCTACCAACGCAACCAATCTTACTGGAATTGGTTCTATATCAGGCACTCATAATGTACTCACCGGTAGTTCTGTAACTTATAATACCGGCAGCACTTTAACTTTAGGAGGCACTACGACTCTTAGTTCTGGATCTGGAATCACAGGTAATCCAAATACATCAGTATTCACTGGTAATGGTTCAGGATTAACTCACTTACAAGCTGCAAACATAGTTGGTAACCTAACTAATGTAAGCAATATTAACAACGTAACCATAAACTTCTCTAAAATCAACAACTCGCAAATTAACAACAATACTGTTAATGGTGCAATTACATTTAATAAGAATGGATCATTGTTAAATACTACTCTTACTGGCAATACTACTATCAATGGTAAGGTACTCTTCACTAGCAACACTAAGCTTGAGCCGTTCCATGTTAATGGAACTGTGTTTGCTAAAGACTTCAGTGCAAGTAACGGTGTTACTGCAAGTAAGTTCTTTGGTGGAGACTTCTTTGGTAATGGTGCTGGTTTAACTAAGATTACTGGTGCTAACGTTACTGGTACTGTAGCTAATGCTACTAACGCAGTTAACGCTACCAACTCTACTAATGCAACTAATCTTACTGGAGTTGGTTCTATATCAGGTACTCATACAGTCACAGGTATAGTTGGCTTCTCTGGTGCTGGCAAACTTCAAAGTGCTGTCTTGAATGGTACAACTCTATTACCAACAGGATCTAAGATTTCTGGTAACGTAGACCTACTCTCTAGTGCGTCACGCTTCATTGGTAACGGTTCTGGATTAACTAATATTCCAGCTTCAGCTATTACAGGAGGTAACATCAATACCACTGGTAATATCAATGGAAACACTCTTAACGGTAATACCGTTATCACAAATAACTTTGCATTGAATTCATCTACAGTTGATGTAGATCCAACTCTAGGACTCGTAGTCACAAATGCGATTATGAGAATCAAGGGACTTGGTGGCAATGTAAACATAACAAAAATACCTCAAATTAGTTTAGGTAGTCACGATGGACAATTGTTAATCATCAGAGGTCTGTCAGATACTGCCAAAGTAACCTTTGAAGATGGTAATGGAGTATCACTTAATGCTGGTGTGACTTTCAGTATGGGTAAAGACGATACTCTAAGCTTAATCTATGATTCTGTAGCTACAGAATGGATAGAGATCAGCAGATCTGATAGGTAAAAGTAAATTAGGTTTAATGGGTTTAATTAAGTAAGGAAGTAAGAAAGTGAAAAAAACAATATCAGCCATAATCGCATTAATATTGATATCGACAGCAGTCAGTCCAGCATGGGCAGTGCCGATAGGTAATGATGTCGAGTACATACCAGCACCGCGCAATTTGGGAATCAATGTTATCGCCCCTCTCGCGAAATTAGATGTCAATGGTCAAGTGTTGATACGAGGTGGCACACCTGCAGCAGGTCAAGTACTTACGTCCGATGCGTTTGGATTAGCGACATGGGAACCGGTTGTTGCAACAAGCATTACCAATCTAAACAATACAACAATCAACAACAACACAGCTAACGGTACTATCACTTTTAATAAAAATGGTTCTTTGTTTAATGCTTATCTCAAAGGCACTACTACTATCAACGGTAAAGTTCTCTTCACTAGTAACACTAAGCTTGAACCATTCACTGTCAACGGTGCTATTACTACTAAGAACATTGTTGTCACTGGTGGCAGTGTTACAGCAAATAAGTTTTTTGGCGGAGATTTCTTTGGGAACGGTGCTGGCTTAACGAAGATCAATGCTAATTCCATTACTGGCATTATCAATAATTCTTCTATAGATCCAAACTTTAGACCTTCTGCTCTTAAATCACCAGACGGTAGTCCTGATCCTGCTTTTAGCATTAACAATAATGGATCTGCTGTAATGACTGTCGGTTCACAATTACATGCTAGTGGCAATCATTACAACATACTTTCCTATGCATCCGGTACAACTCCAGTTAATGGAATTAAGATCAAAACCAACATTGCATTTACTCATGGGACACAAATGCCAACTATCATTTTAGAAGGTTACAATTATGGACAACGTAAGACTATCGGTATCATTCTAAATTGGTACTTGTACAATGCAGCTGATACAGCAAATCCACTTGCTACGCCTTACGCTACAGCATCTTCTTTTGGTGGCTATGCTCCTGAAATTAAGATTGCAAGAGAAAACAGTAAGGTTGTAATTTTTGTTAATGATAAGCAGTATTACAACAGATTTACAATAAGGGCTTATGATAAATTTAATACTCCTCATGATGATTGGTATGAAGGCTGGACCACTGCTGATGAAGCATTAACTGGTGACCAAATTGCAACTTTCCCTTACTCTAATACAGTGGGTAACTTAACTGCAACTAATATCACCACTGACAACATTACAATTAATAACGTCGTTAACGGCGCAACTTTTGTGCACACGACTATCACAGCTGGTAGCTTATTACAAAACGTAACTCTAAACGGAACAACTCTCGTTAAAGGTGCACTTAAGTTTGCATCTGGTACCAAAGTGGAACCATTTACAGTCAACGGTACTCTGTTTACTAGCAACCTCGTTGCTTCTAACGGTGTTACTGCTAATAAATTCTTCGGTGGTAGCTTCTTTGGTAATGGTGCTGGACTAACAAAAATTAACAGTGCAAACCTTACTGGGTTAATTACTGATTCTCAAATACAAAGTGTTAGTGCAACAAAAATTTCAGGAACTGTAACTAATGCTACCTATGCTACTAATGCAGTAAATGCTAAAAACTTAACAACTCCAAATGGATTGACTGTAGTTGTTTCAACTACTAACAATGGTAACGTTGGCATAGGCACGACCAATCCAATAGCGACACTTGACGTGAATGGTAGTCTACATGTAAAAGGTAATTTAACTGTTGATGGTGTCAATGTAAATAATCCTTGGAAATTAGTTTATTCAGAGGATTTTGAATCTGCAGTAACTGGCTGGGATGTCACAACTACAACTAACTGCGCTGGTCATCAAATACTTGGTGGTTATAATATAGGTGGTAAGAATCAAAGTTTCACTAAGACTTATGACCTTACTGGTATTCCTCACAGCCATGTTAGAGTCAAGTTTAACTACTACGAAATAGATACTTGGGATACAAATGAAACGGCTCTTGCTAAAATCAATGGAACCACAGTATGGACTCAAGTTGCAAACGGTCCATGGAGAGAGGCTCTATGTGGAAGCTCTGCAGTAGGAGCGGAAGATTTAATACTTACAGGAGAAGGTCTTCTTGATCACAGCTCTAATTCCTTGACGGTTAATTTTGGATCAACATTGAACGAAGCTAAAACTAATGAATCTTTCGGTATTGATAATATAGAGATCTGGGTGAAGACTGCGGTTGTACCTGCTTACGCATGGAATTTTACTAACTTTGGTGCTTGCAGCGTTAGCTGTGGAGGTGGAACGCAAAGCCGCACGGTTACATGTATAAGTACTGCTAATAACCAAACTGTTGCAGATAGTTTCTGTACCACAAACGTTGGACCAAAACCAGCAGCTACTCAAGCTTGTAATGCTCAGTCTTGCGGAAGCTGGTTACAAGCCAACGCACAAAACTGTCCATCATTCTGTACTGGCTTAGGCAAGACTAATGTACAGGATCCAAACGGTTATAGATGCGTTTCGGGAGAGGATAAATCAGCTGCAGCAGTTGGCATAATCACCTATACCTATGGCACTTGGCCTGATGCAAACCCTAACGGACCATACAATACTTCAAGTGTTGGTGCGAGATGTTATGGAACTGGTCAACCACAAGATGGTGATGCTACTGATATAACAGTTGGCTGTTTCTGCAAGTAGAGTCACAAAATTAATATTAGATCAAGAACCAGAATTTTTAGCTTAGGTTAAAACTACTGCTCTAGCTTTCGTTTTGCTATATAATTTAATTGATGCAGCAAGAGAAGCAATCATACTTACATACTGAAGTGGAAGACAAATGGACTGAGAAGTGGCTTGGTAGTGCTATTTATAAAACTCAAATTCATAAAGAGAACGAGACTTTTAGCATTGCCTTGCCACCACCTAATGTCACAGGTGAACTACACATGGGGCATGCTCTAGGTGGCACTATACAGGACATACTTATTCGCTATAATCGCATGCTTGGTAAGGACGTACTCTGGCAAATAGGAACAGATCATGCTGGTATCGGTACTCAGTTAGTAGTAGAAAAAGATCTTAAAAGCAAAGAACATAAACGTAAAGAAGATATTGGTCGCGAAGCTTTCATCGTAAGAACTCAAGCCTGGAAGGAAGAGTATGGTAATAAGATCATCGAGCAGATGAAAGTTCTGGGATTCAGTCCTGACTATAATCGCATTCGCTATACCATGGATCAGCATTATGCTGAAGCTGTCAAACAAGCATTTATAAAATACTTCAATAATGGATTAATTTACAGAGGTAATCGCATCGTTAACTGGTGTCCCAAATGCTTAACTTCACTTAGTGACTTAGAGATAGCGAAAGAAGAATGTAACAAGAAACTTTACGAGATCGAATACAAACTTAATATAGGTCAGAGCTATATTACAGTTGCAACGACACGTCCAGAGACTATGTTTGGGGATGTAGCCATAGCGATCAATCCTGATGACGATAGATACAATGAAATAATTGATACGATAAGAAGATCACCAGGAATTATTCAAGCGCTTATACCCTTTACTAATAAAGCAATTCCAATCATTCTTGATGAGCATGTTAAAACTGACTTTGGAACAGGAGCATTGAAAGTTACTCCAGCACATGATGCTAATGATTATGAGATAGCTCAAAGACATGGTTTAGAGAAAGTAATTATCATGGATGAGCAAGCCAAGCTTAAATCTTGTCCAGAGGTACCGGGTTGGCTCCAAGGTACTGACAGGTATAAAGCACGAGATATAGTTCTAGAGAGACTTACAGAGCTCGGACAAATTAATGCCATAAGCGAATATAACCAAGAAAAAGACTTGCACGATCGCTGTAACACTGAAATAGAACCTTATTTAAGTGATCAATGGTATCTGTCCATGAAGGGACTTGCTAAGCAAGCTCTAGAAGCTGAAGCTAGTGGCAGAGTTAGCTTCGTGCCAGCACGCTATTCTAGTATGTTTAAGAATTGGCTTGAAAATATTCAAGACTGGTGTATAAGTCGCCAGATTTGGTGGGGGCACAGAATTCCTGTATATTACCCAGAAAACGGAGAGCCTTACGCAGCCGATAGTCCGAGGAATCCTTTAGATAGGCAAGATCCTGATGTTTTAGATACTTGGTTTAGTAGCGCTCTCTGGCCTTTTGAGACCATGAAAGATGATAAGAAAATTTTTGACCATTATTATCCTACAAATATCTTGGCAACAGCAAGAGAGATCATTAATCTTTGGGTGAGTCGCATGATTTATTCAAGTGAATATTTCGAGGGCAAAGAACCCTTTCAAGATGTCTTGATCCATCCAGTAGTACAGACTCCTGATGGCAAACGCATGAGCAAGTCTAAGGGTAATGCTATAGATCCTCTAGATATGGTTCGCAAGTATGGAGCTGATGCCAGTCGCATGTGGTATGCCAGCGTCGGTATACATGGACAACAAGATGTAAGATTCCCTGGACGTAAGGATGCTAAGGAAGGTTGGGTTTCTGATACTTTTGAACAGTACCGTAAATTTGCCAATAAATTATTTAACGCCAGTAGGTATGTAATGATGCAGCTTCCAGAAGATTTCAAGCCACTACCTCTAGATGAAACTAAGTTTGCAGCTGTCGACAGATGGATTATCTATAAGTTTAGTGAATGCCTCAGGTATATTGAAGATCAATTTAATGATTATAGTTTCGAAAAAATCCAAGAATCTATATATGGATTCTTATGGTTTGACTTCTGTGATTGGTATATAGAGTTTACTAAAGTAGATGCTGGCAACAAAGCCACTCAGCAACAAATTTTATTTACAATTCTAGAGCAATCACTGAGAGCATTACACCCAATCATGCCTTTTATTACCGAAGAGATCTGGCAAACACTAAAAACTAAGTATGATTGGTCTGAAGTTAAAAATGAAATATTCAACATTGAGTTAGAGACTAAATATCAAGAATTCATAGCTTTTGCTAGATACCCTTCGCATAAAGGTTTGCCTAACTTAGTGTCAGAGAACTCAATTAATATTGTGCAATTATTACTTTCTCAACTAAGAAACATCAGACAAACTCTGAATATAGCTTGGTCTCAAGAAATGGATATATATTTAACAGAAGGTCCTATTAATCAAATCAAATCAAATCAAGAGTATATAAGGACCTTGGCTAAAATAAATCAAATTCATTACAATCCATACTGTGGAACTGATAAATATTATAAAGTTCAACACGGAGACTTACAGATCCAAATCCCTATAAGCGATGAGAATGCTAGTAAACTTGCTGATAAATACAAAAAAGGCCTAGAGAAAATTACCAAAGATATTCAAGTACTGGAGTCCAAACTGAAATCCGACGGTTTTGTGAAGAACGCTTCTCAAGACAAGCTAGAAGAAGCTCGTAAAGCTCTAGAGGATTGCTTTAGTCAAAAATCCTTATTTGAACAAGAGTTAGCCAATATCACCTAGTCCTTAACTAAAGCTTAACCTAAGCGGGTTTCAATATAGTAGAGGTGAAGGAGTGACCGACGCTGCAACTATTCAAGAAACTATTGAATTCGCTCAAAGCGTGCTAAATGCTGATGCAAGAAGCAAAGCTAAGCTTGAAAAAGAAACCATTAATATTAGTCATAGTTTTAATTACTTTAATAGAAATATTTCTAGAGCACACTTTAAAGAAAGAACCGAAAGTAATACTCAAAGAGAACAGATTATATACACAGCCCCTGGACAAGCCAGATCCCTAGAACTTAAATTGATGCAAAGTGATCCACGAGCTGGAGTTTATCCACAGCACAATAGTCCTGGCTTCTTTACAAAAAGACTTGAAGTTATACCTTCATTGCTATTAGATGATTATAAGAACATACATACTGCGATCTGCTTAGGGGAAGCAGGTTACATACCTAAAACAGCAAGACTAACGAAAAAACACTTAGAGAAAGTAGCTAAACAATTTGCAAATCTGAGTCCACGCTGTTTTAGAGATATGATGTGTCTCTATAAGGAAGATACTCGAGATTTCTCCGCTTGGATTAAAATTCCAAAAGATCATCAAGAATGGATAGAACTTGACGGAAAACAGTTGCCCATTAATTGTGATATAAACGTAGCCTTCGTTAATCCTAGATTGCAATTAATACAATATATGCAAACCATGCGCTATAACGAGCAAGCCAAAATTGTAGATATGAAACACGTTGTTTTTGAAGCAGGATTGCCATTAGTAATTAATCAAAGTAAGTTTGATATTTATGGTAACTTACGCAATATTGCTCACGTAGGCATGACAGGATCTAACTCAAACTCGTTTCAAAACTCTTTAGAAAGATTTGATGACGGAACCGTTGTGTGGACTAGTTCTGATTTCAAGAGTGAAAAAGTACTCACTGGTTCTGCTGCCTTAAAAGACAATGGTGAAGTAATTATAATTGATGGTGGAGATCAAACCATGGCAGAGTTCTCTGCAAGGAATTTAGGTGCAGAAGGTATTAATCCAACAACCTTAGCTTGGACTAATAGATTCTCTCCCGATGCTTGTATTGCAGAGAAAGACGACAAATTTATAGTCAGAAGGGAGTATAAGCAAGCTGTAAGAAAGCAAGTCTATCAAATCGTAGATGGTGCTTGCATCCCTGGTCCTGAACCGATATTTGATTTAGTAAGACTGTTATAATGGAATTTAATGTCATCAGACAATACCAATAAAAAAGACCCAGCAAACGATGAAGTAAAACTTGAGCACAAGTATAGCTATGTCGGCGGTCACTATGCCTATAAAAACAGTAGCAAGGGTGGCAAGCGGTTAGATCCAGAAAATCTAAAACAATTAATTTTAATGACAAGACCTGGTCACGCTTCTAAGGTAAATATTTCACTACCAGACCAAGATCCACGAGCTGGCATTTATCCTCAACACAACACCATCATAGCTAATGCTGAAGACATGGGAATGTCCGATAATTTTATTGATGATCTTGAATTAATCCCATCAAGAACAATGGATCCCTATGCCCATTTAACAGACATCAAAAGCCTTGAACAAGCAGGTTTTGAGCCACGAGTTTGTTCTATGACCAAACAAAGGCTCGATAAAGTTAAGGCACAGTTTTCTCATCTAAGTGATTTTGCTTTCAACCAAATGCTAGATATACCAACTCCAGATAAACGTGATTTCCCCGTATGGTACAAAGCTCTTACAAAAAACAATCAAATATTAATTGCTTTCCCTGGTAAAAAAACTAAGCATACTATTTTCGTTCAAGTTATACAGTATGATGCAGAGGGAGTAATAACAGGAATTAAACATTGTAGTTTTGGTGAAACTGAACCCCTAGTAATAAATGAATCATTAATAGATAAATTTCAAAATTACAGACAAATAGCTCACCTTGGTGGCAAAGGTAATAGTAGTTACATAAATTCAGTGGAGCGCTTTGATGATGGTACGGTTAGTTGGATTATCAGTCATGGAGCTAAGATAGGTGCTGCAGCCTTGCGACCAGATGGAACCATTGTATTTCTGGAAAATAAGCTCAATGAAGCTACAGAGCTTGCAGCAAGGAATCTAGGTGCCGAAGCTGTCGAAGATGGCAATTGGAATGGCAAGTTTGATCCAGAAGCCTGCAAGCCTAATGCTAACGTTATGCAAGAGGCTTTCAAGGATAAAGTAAGAAAGCAAATCAGCCAGATAGTGGATGGTGCAGCAATCCCTGGACTTGACCCTATATTCTGGGTTGAGCTATGATAATTTTCCTAGCTTTCAGGGTAAACTATTAGTGACAATGATCTTTTAAAGGAGTTCCATGAAAAAACTATTAGCATTATTAATTATCACTCTTATATCATCCAATGCAGTCCAGGCAGATGATGTCAGCAGCAGCGAAAGTTCTGAAACCGTAACCATTCACGCAGAGCAGTCGACATCGTCAACAACAACTGCTGCAGAGCAACCAGCAGCAGAAGCGGCACCAGCTCCAGCAGCAGAAGCAGCACCAGCAGCGGAAACAGCTCCTAAACCAGCAGCAGAAGCGACACCAGCTCCAGCAGCGGATGATGAATGGGAAAACTTAGACGGAGACGATAACAGCCCAGCTGCAGACGACGACGAATAAATTACTAGCTACTTTTGACTTCTGAAATATAAAATGGCAAGCTCTAGGTCTTCTGGGGTGGTGATCTTAATATTGCTAGGCAGGCTTTCTACTATGTGCACGTCAATGCCTAGTCTCTCTACCAAACCGGCTGAATCAGTTCCAATAAAATGATCTTGCTTAGCAGCATCATAGGCTTTCATAAGCATTTCCGTCCTAAATACTTGTGGTGTGTGCGCAAACCACATAAAATCTCGGGATACGTTCTTCTTAATTACGGTATCGTTACCCTTAACATGAGAAAGCTTAATCGTATCAGTCACTGGTCTTGCAGCTATCGCAGCTCCTGTTAATTTAGCTTTATCTATAACCGCTTGAATAGTCTCCTTCTTAACTAATGCTCTCACAGCGTCATGGATCAAGATAAACTCAGGAAGATCATTATCGTCTTTTAGGAACTCTAGACCATTAAAAATACTTTCCTGCCGATTTTTACCACCTTTAACTACAATTACGTTTTCTAAATCTGGAAGAGAGCTTTTAATAATCTTCTTAGTATAAACAACGTCTATGGTAGGAATAATATATTTAGAGAATAGACCTGTATCAGCCAGGGTTTTCAGGGTCTTACAAAGTATTGGTTCACCATCTATTGTAAGGAATTGCTTAGGTTTTTGGCTCTGCATTCTCTTACCAATACCACCCGCCGGAATAATCGCATATAAAGCATCGTTAGCCATCAGTAAATATTCTAGCTTTAGAGCCAATAATAGCCAGTCATTATTACTAAAGTATTAAGCATTAGTATCTATTTAATCAAATTCATTTGATTTTCACGAGCCACTCGCAGTGCAACAGCCGCGCAGCGGCGGAACCCTCCCCATCCCGGGTTGAGGGATTTTCAAGTAAACAAAGAGAGTGAGAGTTAAGCATTATATAATAAAGAAATGGAGCTAAAGTTAATAGCCGAATATATCAACTACTTGGAGATAAATCGTGGCTTAAGTTTCAATTCGCTGCGTCTATACAAAAGAGATTTAATGGATTTTGAAATATTTGCCGTTGCTAGTTATAGTATCAATTTTGATTTAACTAAGCTCAGTGGAGAGATTCTAAATAAATTTATTCATAGTATTGAGACACAAGGTAGATCGACTGCAACAATTAATCGCAAACTAACAGCAGTACATGGATTCTGGGTCTGGATGAGAGAACAAGACTTAGTTAGTCGTGATCCTTTTACACAAATACAGAGAGACTCTCAATTCAGAAATAAAGTACCTAAAGCACTTAGCGAAGATGAAATAGTCATGCTCTTAGATTGCCCTGAGCATGATCTCAAGACTCGCATGGTTCTAGAACTAATATACGCAACTGGTATCAGGGTTGGAGAGATCACCAAACTAACTGTCACTGATATAGATTTAGAGAATCAATTAATTACCATTCCTAGATCTATAAAATTCAAGGAAAGAATTATTCCTTTCAATCAATTACTCGCAACTTACATGAAAGAACATATTCAAACAAACCAATTAACTGCAGACTCCAAGTTACTCTTAAACAAGTTCAGAGAACCAGTTTCAGAGCGCGAAGTATTTAGAATCATAAGAGAAGCAGCACTCAACGCCGGTATCAATAAACGTGTCTCACCTTCAATACTGCGTAATAGCTTCCTTAAACACATGAAGGAAAACGGTGCACATCACACTCTACTAAGAGATATCACTGGGCAGAAAGTTGTGCTTTAGGATCTAATACATCTCTTAAATAATCTCCGAGCACATTAAACGAAAATACCGCAGCAAAAATTAATAGAGAGGGAGCCCAAATTATCCAGGGTCTAGTAAGAATATTACTTAAGTCCTTACCTTCAGCGAGAATATTACCCCAACTAGGATCAGGCTGATTAATCCCCAAACCCAGGAAGCTTAAAGCTGACTCACCAATAATGAACCCAGGTATAGAAAGAGTTACAGCCACTATCAGAAAACTCAAAGTATGCGGCACTAAATGTTTAACTATAATCATAAAATAATTTTGACCAATAGCACGAGAAGCTTCTATAAACTCTTTCTCTTTCAGTGAGAGGATTTGACCGCGAATAATTCTAGCCAACGATGCCCAAGAAATGAAGGAAAGAATAAAAGTTATCATAGCGAAACGTTGAAAATTGCTCAGACTGGCAGGCAGTATTGCAGAAAGAATAATCAATAAATAAAAACTTGGCAGAGACATAATGGCTTCAGCAACGCGCATCATTAAATTATCAACTACTCCACCAAAGAAACCTGAGACAGCACCATAGATCACACCAACAGGAAACGCAATCAAGATACCAATAAAACCAATAGTTAAACTAGGAATCGCACCATAGATTAATCTTGAAAGTAAATCTCTACCTATCCTATCAGTACCTAAAATATATAAATTAGCAGGTTGCTTAACACTAAGTAACTTACCCTCATGAAAAAACTGAATATGATATTTTTTACCACCGGCATTTTCTTTAATCTCGACACTTTCTTTCTTGAAATTATTTGGGTTCAATCTATAAGCTTGCTGGTAGACATAGGGACCACTCAAATCCCAATAAATCTTAGTTGGCTCAGCATAACCAGAGTCTGGGTTTTGGTAAAGAGGATCATAAGGTGCAAGAAAGCTTGCAAAAAATATAGTTAAGTAAAGCAATAGCAAAACTGAGCCAGAAAAATAAACGATTAATGGCAAACGACCAAAATTCATATATAATCATATTAGCTCGTGTTTCGTAATCAATACAATATATTAGTAATAATTCTTCTAAGTTTTTCACTTGGTTCTTGTTCTATTTTCACTGAGGATCTCACTGAAGCTAAGAGACTCACGGCTGAAAAAAAATACCAAGAAGCTATAGCTATACTTGATAATTTCAAGAGTGGCAACAGTAAAAAATATAATGCTCAAGTACGAGTGGAGTATGGAGTCGAAATATTGAAAGATTTAGATAGCACTAAGTCAGAAAGATACCAATTAGCCAAAACTCTATTTGAAGAGGCTGTCAGACTTGATCCTAAAAACACCAAAGCTAGAACATTCTATTTAACGCTACTTAAGACTACTAACCAAGAAGATACAGAAAGCTAATGATTTATTTAATTGTATATTTTTTACTAACATATTTAATTGCAGCCATGCCTATCGGTTACTGGATGGGTAAGCTCTATGGCATAGACCTCACTACAGAAGGCAGTGGTAGCACTGGAGCCACTAACGTTATGCGCTTAGTCGGTAAATGGCAAGCTTTGGTAGTTTTCAGCTTAGACATGCTTAAGGGCTTTGCACCGGTCTATTTCGCTAAAAATTACTCCCCTGAATTTAACACCACTAACCCTTGGATACTTTTAGCTTTAACATTAGTGCCAATCATTGCTCACAGTAAAAGTATTTTCATCGGATTTAAGGGTGGGAAGTCTTCAGCAACTGGATTTGGAGTACTGCTAGCACTTAATCCACTGATAGCCGTCATCACTATTGCTACTTGGGGAGCAGTTGTCTTCTTCTCTGGCTATTCATCATTAGGCTCTATTATCGCAGTACCTCTAGTACCGATCTGGTTATATATTTTTGGTGAGGGACTGCCGGTGATTAGCTTTGGTATATTAGCCTTCATATACATAGTATTAATTAAACACAAGTCCAATATAGCTAGGTTAATTAGAGGTGAAGAGTATAATTTTAGAACCAAGACTAAATAGCTCGCACTATCAGTTCCACTAGCTCATCATAGCCAATCCCCGCAGCCTTAGCTTGTGCAGGCAAGTCACTAGTATTAGTCATGCCTGGAAGAGTGTTCACTTCTAATATATATGGTTCTCTAGTTTTACCATCTATCATGAAATCTACCCTGGCGGCAGCTTTACAGTTCAATCTATAAAAAGCTTCCAAAGCATAGTTATGAATTTTTCCCTCAAGTACTGGCTCTATTGCTGCTGGCAAAATAAATTCAGTCATGCCCTCGGTATATTTAGCCTCATAGTCATAAAATTCATTCTTAGGTCGAAGCTCTAATATTGGTAATGAAATCAAATTCCGCCCCGATTTACTGAAAGCCTTACAGTGATTAGGGTTCTGCTTAATTTGCTCAGCAGTAGCTTCTATAATACTGGTGGTAACTTCAACACCTTTAACAAATTTCTCAATAAGATAGAGTTGCATTTCATCCTTAGCTTGTTTATTAGCATCAATAAACTCCTTAAATTCAGATAGATTATTAAACTTAGAAATACCAACACTGGAACCACCAACACTAGGCTTGAAAATTATTTCAGTATTAGTATCTAGGTCAGATTTACTCTCGTATACTTCTTGAGCTAAGTAAGTTTTAAGCAAGGGTAATTTATGGGCAGCAAGAATCTCTTTAGTGCGAATTTTATTCATGCAAATAGCGCTGGTTAAAACCTTAGATCCCGTATAAGGAATCTGAGCTAATTCAAGGAAGCCCTGCAAACAACCATCTTCACCATAAGTACCATGAGTTAGCAAGACTGCTAAACTTATCTCGCTTCGACGCTTGATGATCTCAGCAAGTTTCTCTGGGCTATCCAGATCCATAAACTCAGCTTGCTGATAACCAAGTCTCAATAAAGCTTCATAAACATTACGTCCCGAACGCAGACTCACTTCTCTTTCATCGGAGAAGCCACCAGCAAGAACAAGGATTTTAGAATTCAAATCTACAGATAACATGGTAATATGTCAAGGACGGGTGTCGGATAAGACATGCATTCCTAGCTTCTCTACTAATCTATGGTCTCTGGATTCACCAGCTAATGGAGTCGTCAATAATTTATCTCCAGTATGAATACTATTAGCACCAGCAATAAAGCACAGAGCCTGCAGCTCATCAGACATAGTCATACGACCAGCAGAAAGTCTCACTCGTGAATCAGGAATCATAATCCTAGTACAAGCAACTAATTTCACTAAATCAAAATTATCAATAGGATCAGCAGACTCTAAAGGTGTGCCAGCAATAGGCACTAGAACATTGATAGGAACTGAGCTTGGCTGAGGATCCATAGTAGCAAGCGTAGCTAACATAGACAACCTATCTTCTACAGTCTCACCCATACCAAGAATACCACCAGAACAAACATGAATACCTGCGTCTTGCACATTTGCAATAGTATCTAACCTATCATCAAAAGTTCTAGTAGAGATGACCTCTGAATAGTAATCACGAGAAGTATCTATATTATGGTTATAACTATGCAAACCCGCTGCCTTAAGTTTCTGTGCTTGCTCAGCATTCAGCATACCAAGCGTCACACAGGGTTCCATGCCCATAGCTTTCACTTCTGTAACAACTCTTAGGACACTCTCAAACTGTTCATTCTCAGGAATTTCTCTCCAAGCTGCTCCCATGCAAAAACGTGTAGAACCATTAGCTTGTGCTTGCCTTGCTTCTGCAAGTATGGTCTCTTCAGCTTGCAAGGGTTCTATTTTAAGTCCAGTCTTATAGCGAGATGACTGAGCACAGTATCCACAATCCTCAGGGCATGCTCCCGTCTTAATACTACTAAGAGTACAAAACTGAATTTCATTAGGATTATGATGCTCTCTATGAACTTGCTGCGCAGCAAAAATTAAATCCGGTAAAGAAAGACTATAAAGTATCTTGATTCTTTCTAAATTATCAGACTCTAGTTTAGATGAGTGAGCTAACTTCTCTTCTCTTTGAAGCTGCGCTTCTTGATTTAGGTTTGGTTGTTGATTTGTGTTGCAAAGCGACATCTTCTGGGCTTCCTTTCTTGAGTAACGGCACTATTGCTGAAATAAATGCTCGTCTATTGCCCTGTGATTTTATCACACACTCAGTTGATTCTGGATCTACTTCGAAATATCGAGATGCTACGGCAATAAGCTCTTGTCGCATTTGTTCTATAATCGCAGGTGGCATTTGGTAACGATCATGAATGACCATAAGCTTCATGCGGCTGGTTGCAGTCTCTCTACTACCAGTCGTCTTAAACCCTAATAACCATTTAAATATATTACCCATTATCTAAACACTGCCTTTATTTTCTGCATCAATCCAAAGCTTCTATTCAACTTCATAAAAGGAACTTCTTCCCCGAGTAGTCTTCTTGCAATATTTTTATAAGCTTGACCAGCACTCTTATTATTGGTTAGAACTATAGGCTCACCTTTATTAGTGGAGATAACGATATCTTCATCATCAGGCACGATACCAATAAGATCAACAGAAAGGATCTCAACGATATCATCTGTGCTCATCATTTGATTAGCTTCAACTAAACCTGGTTTAATTCTATTAACAACTAAATTAATATTCTCGAACTGATCCTTTCTCGCTTCAAGTAAACCCACAATACGATCTGCATCTCTTACTGATGACATCTCTGGGGTAACTACAATTATGGCTTGATCAGCACCAGCGATACTGTTCTGGAATCCAGATTCAATTCCCGCTGGACAGTCTACTATTACAAAATCAAACAGCTTACGCATCTCTTCAATTAAAGCTTTAATCTGCTCTTCATTGACAGCATTCTTGTCTCTAGTCTGAGCTGCAGGTAGCAAGCATAGGTTAGGAAGTTTTTTGTCCTTAACTAGCGCTTGTTTTAATTTACAACTACCTTCCACAACATCTACTAAGTTATAAACAACTCTATTCTCTAAACCCATAAGGATATCCAGGTTACGCAAACCAATATCCATGTCCATCACACATACACTTTTACCGAGATCAGCCAAAGCTGCACCTATATTAGCTGTGGTAGTAGTCTTGCCGACTCCTCCCTTACCTGATGTGATTACTACTACTTTTCCTATTGACATAATTTATTTTCTTTTCCTTCTATTTTAGAAATAGTTTGAGATTATTATCTCATTATTTTCAATTTTTACAAGCTCTGGTGTTATCGAGTTAGCTTTCTTCTTTATAGCTTTATTAACAACCAAAATTTTACCCGCGATGCGAATCTGTCCGGATTCTATGCGCATGGCAATAATCTTAGCTTCGCTGTCACCGTCTGCACCAGCGTGAACAATACCACGCAGTGTACCCCAAACAATCACATCTCCTGCAGCAATAATCTCAGCTGAAGGATTAACATCACCTAAAATAAAAACATTACCTGGATATCTAATTAATTGACCTGATCTCAGATTAGCTTCGACATATAAAGTTTCTGGAAGTGAACTTACATCTAAAACTTCTTTGCCTTCAGTTTCTTTAGCAACTTCTTCTTGCATTTTAAGAGCAGCAAAACGTTGAGCCTCTTCCGGATTAACACTTTCTATAGTTTGCTTATTTGAGTTTGTTAACGCTTTAATAGAAATATTTCTTCTATTAAGTTCTGTTTTCACTTGATCAATGATTGATCGAGAGTCTCCACCAATCTGAGCGATATCTATATCGTCTGGGAGAATAACAGAAACAGAAGACCCTGAAAGAAACGCAGAAAGCTCATCTGTAAAATCAGAAAATTCTCTTGCAAAACTTTTCGTTCTCAGATCTTCTTTTGACAGATCAAGAAAAGTTCCTTTTTTATTTTGCTTAATTGCTATTCTTGACTTTAACATGCTCGAGCCTTCAGATATTATATATGAAGTTCAGGAACTTGCAAGTAGAGCCTTTCGTCTTTTAATTGCCTCGGAATTCAGTATTTATAGTAGAATGTGCCTATGATCGACGAAGAAAAGTCATTAATATCCCTACAGAAAAAAGTATTAAAACTAGTATTTATGCTGTTATGGATGGCTTTGGGCTATATCGTCATCAAGATAAGTTATCCTGTGAAGGAGATAGCTATCGCCTTCTTCATAGCTATCCTTATTAATTATCTCTTATCTAGACCCGTGACATTTATAACAAATTACGTTAAGTCTCGACTAGCCTCTGTCTTGATTATATACCTGAGCTTTATCTCGTCAACTCTATTTATTATTTACAGTTTATCTCCGGCCATCGCACAACAGATTAGAGCACTTGTAAATGCCATGCCTTACCTAATTGAAAACTTGGATAAGTTTTTGATCAAGCTTAATGATTTTCTTTATCTTAAATATCAAGTCCAAATACCATTGGACAAAATCCATACCAATGAACTATTGCAACAATTAGTAACTATACTCACCAATATTGATTTATTACATGTAAGCGACGCTCTTGGAGCAATACTCTTCAGTTCAGTCAATGCCATACTCTATATAGTTTTAGTCATAATTCTTAGCTTTTATTTATTAGTAGATGGTGATAGAGCTTGGCAATTGTTTCTTATACCATTTTCACCCAAGGTTACGAGGCACTTGAAAAATATTAAGGCTAAGATAGATGCCTTATTGTTTGCTTACATAGTCGGTCAGTTTCAAATCGCCTCGCTAACTGCTTTGGTTATGATGACAACTTACCTAATATTAGGAGTACCTTATGCACTCTTATTTGCGCTTGCACAAATGTTGGAAATCATCCCGGTCATAGGTACCTGGACAGCAATCATACCTTGTCTCAGCATTATTTTTCTTACAAGTGGTGGCTCTAAAGCCCTTATAGCAATGATTGTCTATTTAATTTACACACAGTTCGTAAGAGACAATTTCGTAGCACCAAGAATTATGGGTGAGGCCTTAGGCTTACATCCACTAGCAATTATATTAGCCATCATCATTGGAGCTAAAGTGCAAGGAATCTTCGGAGTTATATTTGCGTTACCGATACTTGCTATGTTTAATGCCGTGATAGATTACTTTGCAGAACTTAACAGATTAAAGGTTAAAGTTAGTAGATAGGTACATTATTGTCTATCTCTAACGACCAAGCATGAATGCCACCTTGTAAATTATAGAGATTAGTGTAGCCCTGAGAGTCTTGCAGCCAAGCTATGACTTTTTTACTTCTACCACCATGATGACAATGAACGATGACCTTGCCTTCTTTGGGAATCTCCGCACAACGTTCAGCCAATTGTGTCATGGGAATTAGTTTGCCATCAATATTACAGTAATTAAACTCATCAGGATTTCTTACATCAATAAGAACAAACTTCTCATTACTATCTTTTAATTGCTTAAGCTCTTGTACTGTAATTTCATTGATGTCCATAGGGGTAAATTATA
>CAYPGT010000001.1:33059-35152 GCA_964410425.1 uncultured Gammaproteobacteria bacterium | reverse complement strand
AATTGCTTAAGCTCTTGTACTGTAATTTCATTGATGTCCATAGGGGTAAATTATACTTTATAAATTCAACTAGCACCCGTAATCCGTCATTGCGAGGAGCGCGTAGCGCGACGTGGCAATCCAGTCAAGTGTTGATATTCACGACTGGATCCCGACGTCGTCCACTTCGTGGACTCCTCGGGATGACGAATTTGTTTCAAGCTAACGAAGAATTCTTAATACCCGAAACTAATAGTAAAGGTAGAACCCTCACCAAAACTACTACTACTGGTAATCCTGCCATTAAGAGCTTCTACTACATCCTTACAGATACTGAGACCTAAACCTAGTCCTGCAATATTCTTAGTCTTAGGATTTTTAGCACGATAAAATCTATCAAAAATTTTGGAGTGTTCTTTTTCGGTCATACCGATACCTTGATCATGAACAGCAAAGTTTAACTCACGATGCTCTTCATCTATTTTAATTGAGCAACTAATCTCACCACCATCGGGTGAATATTTAATTGCATTAATTAAAAGATTCTCTAAAACTTGCCTCAATAATTTGCGGTCTCCATCAATTAAGGGGTAATTATCAGGAAACCTTAAATTAAAACTATGATCCTTATGCAAAGGAGAAAATCCTTCAACAACAAACCTAGCAATCTCACCAATATCAAGCTTCTCTACATTAATAACCCATCCCTTAGTACTGGCACGGTTAAGCTGAATCAGGTCATCAATCATTCGCGATAAGCGACTCCCAGCTGACAATATTTGCTCGCTGGCTTCTTTAATAAGCTCTGGCTTAATTTCATGTCTCTGTAAAATATTACTAAATCCCATAATACTTACCAGGGGCGTTCTCAGTTCATGAGAAACATTGTTAATCAATTCAGTTCTAGTCTTATTCAGCTCCACTAACTGCAAGTTTTGTTCTTCCAAAACTTTTAATCTCTCCAAAGAAGCTTCTAGAAAGCTCTTAAGATTATTAAAAATCGAATTGGAAATCTTCTTAATTTGCTCCTTAGATTCTGGATTAAAATTCTCAGGAGTAAGTATTTGATTAACAATGATCGCTAAATGATCAACGAAAGACCATAAAAGCTCATAGCAACTATCATCAAGTTCTCTGCCAGCCTTAATGTAGATCAATCCAAGTATCCTATCATCGATCTCTATAGGCAAGATCAATTCATCATTACTTTTGCGACAAGGTCTCTTATAAAGAAAAATTTCTTCTATGACATCTCGACTAAAAAAACTTGAACTGGCAAGTTTATCAGCATAGCTCTTACCTTCTTCATCGCTTTCAGTTTCCTCAACAATAAATATCTCAGTAGCTTCAAAACCAAGATATTCAGTAAAAGCTTTTTGAACCTTTTCTATAATTTGAGGAATTGTTTTAGAGTCTTCTACTACTTTCAATAAGTTTCGCAGCCAACTCCAGTTCAAGATTTTGGATTCTGTATTCATGCTAGTCATAATCAAGGGGAATCGTTCTATAATTCTAGCCTAAGCAGAAGCTCCAAGGGTATAATATTTACATGAGAATATTAATCCTATTAGCTCTATTAGGACTAAGCAATCCGACTATAGCTAAGCTCGGAAATAGTTTCGAAGATAACAGAAAACAATATGGTGAACCCATAGAGCTAGAAGCTTTCCCTTCTAAATCTGGATTTGGTGGTTATGCGACCTACGATGTCGACAAGAACTGGAAGATCAAAGCATTTTATATCAACGATAAAGTACGCAGTGAGCATTTAGTTTTAAAAAGTGACAGGGAAGCGAGATTATCCAGAGATGAAGTAAGAAATTGGGCACTGAAAATGTTTGACGAAAGCAAGAGAGGAAGTTACGTTACCAAACTAGCGCAAACTAGGATAGAAGGACATTTTTTCACTAAAGGATTAATCGCATACGAGTATCTTGTTGTTAATAAAGCTACTCTCGGCTATAAAAGCGTAAGGGTATTGTTCTATGCAAACGACAAAAACTTCTCACAAATAAACCCTAAAGCATATATATAATCTACTCCTATCAAGCTCCTATCAAGCCTCTATCGAACCTTTATTCAGCCCTCATTGAGTTATAATAGAATCATGTCCG
>CAYPGT010000001.1:1320-32959 GCA_964410425.1 uncultured Gammaproteobacteria bacterium | reverse complement strand
AGCCTCTATCGAACCTTTATTCAGCCCTCATTGAGTTATAATAGAATCATGTCCGTAGTACATAAGAACTTTGAAGAATACAATCTAGGACGAGAAAAGCGTTTCAGGGGAGATATCAATAACGCAACACTGTATATAGTTCATGATCTAGATGCTAAAGAGTTAGAGAAAACTATAAACAGATTAAAAGAATTAACAGAGTTTCAAAATATCAGCACCATACACAGCAGTCAGCTAGATGAATTCCTTAACAAGCTTGAGCATAAAGATTCAGCTGTTTTTCTAACAATGCATCTGTCGCTCGATAACGAGATTGCTAATCATCAGAAGATTTCAGGCAAATTACTATCCCAGTCAGTGTTTCAGCTAAATCCCTATAATAAGATTGCCAAGATTTTTGATGACAAGTATTTATTCTACGCCCTACTGACAGCTAACGCAATTAAGCAACCTTATACAGAACTAATCACACAGAATCATACCATTGGCGACAAATCTCTCAATGAAATGCAAGCCAGACTCTCTAAAGCAGCACAGCACTTCATTATCAAACCAAGGAATGGTACTGAGAAAATAGATTTCATGGAATTTGATTCACTCAATACTCCTGAAGTCAAACAGCAAATTAATAAAATTCACAAATATGACGATTGCATAGTTCAAGAAAAAATAAACATCAACAAGGAGTTTAAGGTACTCTACCTCCAAGGTAAACTCCATGTCAGTAAAACACAATCAGAGAAAGCCTCTGACAAAGCCTTACTAACGGGGCTTTATGAAGTTATAGACTTAATTGATGATTACGCTAAACAAAATCAAATCATTATGCCTGAGATATTTTCCCTGGATCTACTTGAAACCATGGACAAGGGTTATATTATATTGGAAGCGAATATACGACCAGCAGGACTATATCGACATTAGCTCGTCATTGATGACGAAATTACTACTTAACAGTTTGCGATTGCATTAGCCTACCTTGCTCATACTGCTGTATATACTGCTCAAAGACCTCATCTTCATGATATTTTTGCACAGCAGTTTTAGCATATATATAAGCGTTATCATAATCTTGCATCATTAAAGCTGCATGGAAGAGATAAACCTGAAACACTTGAGTATTAGGGAAACGCTCTTTGAAAATTTTAGCGTATTCGTATACCTGAGGATGTTTAACAAAGAACAATCCATCCATCAAGCCTTTCGCTAAGAAAGAATTATTGATGGCATCCTTCTCCATTTTTTTCAACAAGTAATCAGAAAGCTTAGGATCCTGTCCCCAAGTGTGAATAAGCATCTGTAGATTAGTTTGGAAGTGATCTGGGTAATAAATATGCGCTAGCTTAAAGTAGTTAAGTGCATTCTGTCCATCTCTATTCTCCACTGCAGTAGTAGCATTAAAGAATAAAGCTGATGCTATGGTTTTATTACCAATATAGCCATATTTATTAAGGATATATCTCTTAGGATCTTTTTCTTCATTAAGATACTTTTGTATAAGCTCTGATTGATTCAATCTGTTAGCTAAAGCAAACTGATTAAAATCATCGATGGCTTTCTGATGAATTATTGGATTAGCTCTGAAAGTGTCAGTACCAGGATCAATATAGTACTGTATCAATCGATAACGCCAGTTTTGTTTAGTACCCAAATCATCAACTGAATTCATTGCTTGAGACCAAAATCTTTCACCATCATGCCAGTCCCAACTCTTAACCCAAGAGCGAACTCCCAAGATAGATATAACAAGAACAAGCGCTATTAGCCAAGGCTTATAATTAACATTCTCCTTAGTAAAAACATGTCTATCTACGGCAACAACAATTGCTGTAACTAAACCAATAAGAAAGAAGTAAGTATATCTATCGCGCGCCAAGCAATACAGAGGAATAATATTCAAGGATATGGAAATACTGAAGCCAGCAAACAATAAAGCTCCACCAATGATTCTATTGTGAATAAGGTATTTAGCTTCTTTATTAATCAGTAAATAATATATTATCCCTGCAAGAAAAGCTGCTGCAATAGCAAAACACATTAAATGGAAAGGTGTATAAGCGTTTGCAAGGATAACATTATGATGCTCATCCATAGAAAGCTTAGCTGGAAAGAGAAATAATCTTATGTAATGAAAAAATATCTCAGGAGCAACTACAAGCAATCTCTCGAAGAACTCGGAGATACTATGAGAAGCCCACTCACCCTGTTCAGAAACAATGCTAGATCTATGAGCATAGTATGTAAGAAAAGAAGTTAAAGCAAATAGTACCTTAGGTATCTCGTAACCATATGACTTATAATCTCGCTTCATTATAGGATTAAAGAATATAAAAAATAAAACAACTCCAGTTATAACAGTCATCTCTGAACCGTGATAACCGATAAACATTAATATCCAACTGACAATAATTAGGGATAGACCTCGTAAACTCATCAAATCTTTAACATAAAGATTAATCAAAATACCAGTCAGGCACAGTAATGTAGAGCAGAGAAAGCCCACTCCAGAAGTAAGCATATTGACAGCTTCATTATGCAAAGGATGCACAGTCCAAATCAAGACTATAACTAAAGGAACCCACCAACTAATTGTTAAAGATTCTATAGCTGGCTTACTAATAGTTTTAACTTTCTTCTTGGATTTGGTTTTAGACTTAGTAACTGCTTTAGCCTCATCTTCAATAACAACATATTGGCTAGTCTGGACTCCACTTAGAGGTGTACCAAAGATCTTACTGAGAATAAAGAATAATAATATTGAATTTAATATATGAAAATTGAAATTAACAAATAAGTGATAAGCCCAAGAGCGTGGTCCCCAAATATGATAACCAACAGCAGAACCAAACCACTCAAGCGGTCTATATATAACGGTAGGATAATTTGTCCAAGCAACGTTATGACTATCTGAAACTATATTCCAGTAAAACTTTAATGTATAAGATAGCGGAGTGTCTTTTTGTACTTTCTCATTACGAACAATTAATTTAATATCATCATAACCAACGAATTCATTAGTAATACTGCTAGACCAAGTTAATGCTGAAACAATAGCGATTAGTATTAATTTACTTCTAAGCGACTTAAACTGAAAAAACTCCATAGCCTATATCATACCCTCAAGTACAAGCTCAATAAAGGCTTTAATAAAAAGCATATAATATAAGTATGAACTTTGAAGAAGGCTTAACTTTTGATGATGTATTACTAATTCCTCAATATTCAGATATAGAGCATAGGTCAGAAGTTAGTCTGCAAACTCAAATCCTCCCTGACATCAAACTAGAACTTCCATACATTGCAGCTAACATGGATACAGTTACTGAGCATTGGATGGCGTTCACTATGGCCAAACATGGAGCATTGGGAATTCTACATCGTTATATGAGCATCGAAGAAATGCTCGAAGAAATAGAAAGTTACAAGAAACTTTTTATTGAAGAGAAACTTACGGAGAAGCCACTAGTAGTCTCAATAGGTGTACACGACGAAGAAAGAATTGCCGCTGCTTACGCTAAGGGAATAAGGAATTTTTGTATTGATGTCGCCCATGGTCATCATAAATTAGTCAAAGAAAAAATTACTGATCTTAGAAAAAAATATTCTAACGATATAGGAATCATTGCTGGTAATGTAGCTAGTTATGAAGCAGCATTAGCTCTTTATGAATGGGGAGCTGATTGCATCAAAGTTGGTATAGGACCTGGTTCCGTATGCACTACAAGAATTAAAACTGGTTCAGGCTATCCACAGCTCTCAGCCTTAATTGCAGCCAAGAAAGCTAAGGATTTTTACTTAGCCAATAATCCTAATAAACAGTGTTTCATTATTGCTGATGGTGGTATTAAAGTTTATGGTGACATAACCAAGTCTCTAGCTACAGGAGCAGATGCAGTAATGATGGGATCAATATTCTCTGGGTGCAAGGAGACTCCCGGTACAGTTTGGCGCAATCAAAACGAAGAGATGACCAAGAGCTATCGTGGTATGGCATCCGCTAAAGCTCAGTCAGAGTTTGGTATTGAAGAGATTAATGAAGAGGGTATAGCACTAGTGGTGAAGTACAAAGGCAGCGTCAGGCATATACTACCAAGAATGACCAAGGGACTTAGAAGTGGTTTAAGCTATAGCGGCGCGCGCAATATTAAAGAACTACAAGCCAAAGCTAAATTTGTGAAGATTAGTTACAACGCTTATATCGAAGGCAAAGCACATAAGGCCTTATAGGTGATAGAGCTAAATATTTTATCAAATTAATTTAACATCACGAAGCTTCTTCAGTTAAATTAATTTGTAAATATTAGGACTATCACTTAACAGCTTTCTTCGCTAATTCTCTAATTCCTTCAAGCCCAATTAATTTATTAGTGATCTGAATAGAGCCCCTAGTGTCTCTATCGATAATAGTATAAGCAAGCGGATATTTACTAATACTCGAATTACTCAGAACAATTGGCTTATCAAGGCTAGTAGTCTTGATATCCTTACTGTTGTTAACTGAAAAATTATAAAGAGATGAATTCGCTATAAGTTTTAAATGTAAATGAGGATATTGATTAATCAACTCAACAGTCCTAGCTTGCAAAGGCTTATAACTAAAAATATAAAGATCACTTATCTCATGATCTAGTTGAGCGAGGACTTTTTTCAACCAAACGTACTGCTCGGTAGCTTCTTCTGGAAGAAATTTAGGTACAACATCATCATCAACATTGTCTAAGACGATGATATTAGTGCTTTTGGTTTTTAGCAAATAGAATCGATCACTAATAAGCTTGTTCAATGCTTTATTACCTTTCAACTCACCACTACCCACTAGGTAATAATAAGGAATAGAATACTTCTGCAAGTCATAAGCTATATCTTCAAATAAACTAAAATATTCATTACTGTAGACTTGGTTACCACCAAAAATCACCAAATCAACACCCTTAGTTTTCAGAGAAGCAATAATCTCTCTAATCGTTTCTTGGAGTAGAACCTGGCTTTGATCATAAAGTATGCCAGTGTTCACAGGCAAGTCCGCAGCTTTTTCTTTCTTACCAAGTATAGTTTTACTAATTTGATCTATACCAGACTGCAACTCACTTACGAGCCCGACTCCATGAGTTTGTCCAGGCTTAGGAGCTGGACATAGATTGACATCTGAAATAAAAACGATAGTAAGAGTTTCACTTGGCTTAGACACCGGTTCAAACTTATAAGGACTTTGATATTCGTTCTTGATGTTCTTGGTATTAAAGATATGCTTAAGAGTAAATTTGGCGGTGACGGGAAGTGAGAATAAATAAATAAGCAGTAATAGACCCGTCATTGCGAGCCGCGAAGCGGCGTCGCAATCCAGACTGAGCATAGAATCTACGACTGGATCCCGACGTCGTCCACTTCGTGGACTCCTCGGGATGACGATTCTTGACTCAAGTGAATTCTTCACAATTGCTCTATTAATTCCACTAGCTCTTGCTGGCTTACAGTCGCAGTACCATACTTCTTCACTACAATACTTGCAGCAAGATTACCTAAGATAGCAGCATCAAGCGGACTGGCTCCCAGAGCCAAAGACATACTATAAAGAGCTGCCACTGTATCACCAGCACCAGTAACATCAAAAACTTCACTTAAATTTAGAGCGGGAATTAAGTCTAAAGATTTATCACCAAACAATGCCATCCCCTTAGCTCCTCTAGTGATGAGGAGTTGCTCAGTATCGAGCTTAGTTTTCAAAGACGATCCAGCTTCGATTAACTCAGCTTCGCTATTAATCTTACGTTCTAGAGCTTTCTCTGTATCAGGCTGATTAGGCGTAAATGAATAAGCTCCCTTAAATTTATATATATCACCATTACTATCAACAATTACTTTCTTGTTCTGAGACTTAGAAATAGAAAGTACTTGGCGAGCTAGATTGGGACTCAAGACACCGTTATCATAATCAGAACATAGAACCACATCACAGGAAGCAATCGCAGTTTGAAACTTGGTTATAATAGTTTTCTCTAAATTAGAATTGATTTCTATATTATCCTCTCTATCCACTCTTAATACTTGCTGTTGCAAAATAGTGCCACTATCAGGGTTAGAGCTAGAAGTAGAAATGATGCGAGTCTTAGTAGTAGTCTGTCTTGCGTCGTCGACAACATTCAGCAAATCAATATTCAATTCATTACAAAGTCTAGTTAAGGTCTCTGCACTAGAATCATTACCAGTAAGTCCAAGCAAACTTAGCCTGGCTCCGAGTGCTGCAATATTAGCAGCCGCATTTGCAGCTCCACCTAAAGCAAATTTCGATCTAATATATTTCAGTATCATTACCGGAGCTTCTCTGGAGATCCTCTCAGGTTTAGCCAGAAGATATTCATCAAGAATTAAATCACCCAATACCAGAACCCGAACTTGATCGAATTTTCCGATCAAGTTAAGTAATTTAGCTTTATTTAAGCTATTAGAATCGATTAAGTTGGGCTTGAGTACTTGCACAAAAAGTCATTGTATCACATATAATTTAAGTGCATTTATTGGACATAATTATGATTATGTTGAAAGAGTAACGGATGCGTGCGAAGTCGGAATGTTACTAATGCTCTAACACTGCTTGATAGCCCAAAGTATCCATCTCAGCAAGAATCGGCACAAACTTAGAACATTTAAGAGCAAGCTCCATGCGTCCTTCACGCTCCAGCATTACTTTCAGCTTAGTATAAACTTCGATTAGATTAATGACATCGTTAGCAGCATATTGAATTTGATCTTTATTTATATCTAAATTACCCCAATCACTCGATTGCTGATTCTTGTTTAATTCTTTACCAGTCACTTCCTTACAGAGATCCTTGAGTCCATGCTTATCACTGTAAGTGCGAGCAAGTTTGCTAGCAATCTTAGTACAAAAAATATTATTCACTTCAATGCCGAGCCAGTACTTCAACCAAGCGACATCAGTGCGCGCAAAATGAAACAACTTAATAGGAGTCTTAGCTTCCATAAGTTTCTTAACGTTAGGAGCTTTCTTCTGCCCTAATTCTATCTGCACTAAAGTTATAACCTTATCAGCATCACCAATCTGAATTAAGCAGAGGCGATCACGATGAATATTCAGACCCATCATTTCACAATCAACAGCAATAATATCTCTGGCTAAATAGTAAGCCAGTTGTTCAGCTGTTAGATCACCAAGCGCTAGTTTAATTTTAGGTTGAAGAGACATACCAGTGCAATTCTATCAAAGAAGCTGGTTTTTATGTTAAAAACGAAACGGAAGCGTGCGACGTCAGAATTGCGTATCAAATAGTTTTTGTAAACGATCTATTATAGTCGCTTGCTCTGCCAATTGTTTTGTTAATTTGCTTATTTGAGTTTGCATTGCATTAGTATCAGCTACAGAAGTCGGATCACCTGCATACATAGTGTTATTTATAAATAAAGTAAGCATACCCACACCATTTCCACTATAGCTATCAAGCGCCTGTCCTAAAACTTTACCTGCTTTACTTGCCTTCATGGCAACCCCAGGAACTGAAGAGGATGTAATCCAATCACCTGCTTTAATTGGACCATTTTCAGTAGAAACTTTAACAGGAACACGTCCTGAGAGCGCTACATCAACAGGCGACCCACCAATATAATCATCAGTATTACTTAGTCGCAATCCAGGCTTAGTAGAAACAATTCCAATCATAAAAGGATCGTGGCTACCCTGGGATACTTGGATATGCCCAACATGCGCTGGATCAATACGAACAACCGTACCAGGCAAGGGAGTAGTTGCTAAATCGCCATTATAATAATATTGCTCTGCCACGTCAGCACCTGCGTTTTTCTGGATACCATATAGGCTGAATGTACCTGAACTAATATTGCCAGAAGACATGAGAAAGCGGATAGCGTTATATGCAGTTGCTGCCGATATATACTGCGCAGTTCCTGTGATCTGAAATTGTCCAAGAGATGCATATTGATTAGCATAGAAACCCACTAATGGTTTCAATGATGAGTTTGATGGAGAGTAGAGATGTACTTGTCCGCTGGCAGATTGTCCCGCAGTCGTTAGTAGCGCTTGGGTAATTATCATTTTAGAATTCCCACTATTAGAGTAATAGGAAACAGCCCCAGGATAGGCTTGGGTTGCGACATAAGCATAATCAGATCCACCCTGCTTATACGTAGAGCCACCATCAGTACTTATTTGCATAGTCAAGTTTGTTGAGTTTGTAGCTGGTATAACACTGGTAAATTCAATAACATATTCATCATAAGTAGAATCGATACCAGTAGTAAAATTGATAGCCGAACTAGAGCTGGCAGTCTGAGTATCAAGAAGTATCCAACCTTGATCGTTACCACAAGCAAAATTCTTAGTCGAAGAGTTCCATAACAATTTACTTGTTGCTCCAGAACAACTCGTAAGTCCAGCACCAGAATACCCAGTTGCATTGACAGTACCGTTAACATCAAGAGTAGCACCTGGACTCGTCTTGCCAATACCAATATTACCAGTAGAAATATTTCCGTAAATAGTGTTGCCTATATTCAATTGACTAGAACCCGTCGCAGACACTGCATCAATATCGTAACCAATAGTTATATTCTTAGAACCGGTAGTCACATTATCTCCTGCTTGAAAACCAATAGCAATATTATTATTGCCAGTGGTATTAGCGTAACCAGCTTTGTAACCAAGATAGACTCCGTTAGTGTGTGAAGTACCGCTATAACCAGCATAGGAACCTAGTCCTGTGAGACGCTTACCTATAGTTGTATTGTACAGAGCAAAACTTCCAGTTGCAGTATTATAACTACCAGTCGTATTGTAATATAAGCTCGTATCACCAATAGCTGTATTTTCGGCACCAGTAGTATTAGTATATAAAGTATAAGCACCACTAGCCGTATTACCAGCACCAGTCGTATTAAGCGCTAAACCCTTGTAACCAATAGCCGTATTACTGTTACCAGAAGTATTAGACTTAAGAGCCCAAACACCCAGACCCGTACTATTGGTATTACCAGAATTAACCTGACCTGAACTACTACCAAGGAATACAACACTGCTACTTGCAATGGCATCACTAAGTCCATCGATATCAGTAGCACCAGTACCGCTTGTTAGAGGTGTAAGTAAATCATAACTAGTACCAGCATCATCGAGAAACTTAAGGTTGGAAGTAGTAGAGTCAACGTAAACTTTACCATAGCCTGCAGTCAAGCTTGGTGCAGTAGTTTCTTGAATAGAAAGTTTACCACCAACAGTTAACTTTTCATTAGGGGCACTAATCCCCACTCCTAAATTAAAACCACTTGGAACATATTCAATACTAACACCATCACTCATAGAAGCATAATTAGGTAATATATTTATTACCATAAACAGCAGAGTGAAACTGATCAAGAGTTTTTTCATTAACTTATTAAAAGCAATTAACAACTTGATGTTAATCAAGATTTATAACGCCTAATAATATTGAGCCCTGACAAAAGAAGTGTTTAGCTAGGTAATTGGCTGTAGCTATATTGAGCCTTCTCCATCAAAGAGAGGATGATTAATGCGCTTCCTCATAGGTCGGTGCACCACATTGTATAGGATCCCAAGAATTAATAGTACACGGCGACGTCACAATACAACGAGGATCAGCTGGATAAGCATCACAAAATTTATTCGCTCCACACACATCTGCTCTCCAATGACAAGGTGAGCTACAGCTACTCGAATCAGAAGTAGAGGCAACAGCACAATTAACAGGATCATCCTCAAAATGTTTAGCACAATATGTGGGTGCATCACATTGTATAGGATCCCACGAATTGATAGTACACGGTGACGTCACAATACAGCGTGGATCAGCTGGATAGGCATCACAAAATCTATTAGCACCACAAACATCAGCTCGCCAATGACAAGGTGAACTACAGCTACTTACAGGAGCAGAAGCAACAGCACAATTAATAGAATCATCGCTCGCATGCTTATCACAATAAGTTGGCGCCCCGCATAAGCGTGGACTCCAAGATGATACACTACAAGGACTACTAGTAATATACTCATCACAAACACTACTTGCAGAAGGATCAACAGCGCAAGCCTCAGCAGGACAACGAGCATAATCTGAATTTCCAGCTGGACTACTACAATATGCCGCATATCCACATTGACTTGAATCCCAGTCTGCGTAACTACAAGTACTAGCTATATAACCTGAACAACTCGATGAATACTGATGATCAATACTACATCTATAACTTAGATATTCTGCTGGACAATTACTCGCATCATCTCTGCCAGTAGGGCTCTCACAATATGTATTATAGCTACATTGACTAACAACCCAATCGCTTGCAGTACAAGCACTAGCTACATAACCTGGACAGCTTGATGAATACTGATGATCAAGTGCACATCTATGGCTAAAATACCGTGCGGGACAATTGACTGAATCAGTATCGCCAGCAGAACTTGCGCAATATTGTGTTTGGCAATTAGTTACATCAGAGCTACCAGAAGGACTAGCACAATATGATGCATACCCACATTGACTAGCATCCCAATCTGTAGCATTGCAAGTGCTTACCGCAACATATCCTGAACAACTTGATGAATATTGATGATCAAGTTCACACTTATGATTCAAGTATTCACTAGGACAATTCTGAGGATCCATTGCTCCAGTAGTTGTTGAGCAATATCCAGAGCAACTTGGAGCTGCAGCTGCATTAGTTGCGCACAAATGACTATGGTACTCCACAGGACAGTTAGTCTCATCCAATTGACCTGTACTCGTTGCACAGTATCCTGAACAACTTACTGATGCGGCTGGATTCGTTGTACACAAATGATTGTGATACTCTATAGGACAATTACTCTCATCAGACTCACCTGTACTCGTTGCACAATATCCTGGACAACTGGCAGATGCAGCTGGATCCGTTGCACACAAATGACTGTGATACTCCGTAGGACAAGCGCTAGCATCCGCTTGACCAGTACTCGTTGCACAATATCCCGAACAACTTGACGAAAATGCAGGGTTTGACGTACAAGGATTCACATAGCCAGAACAAGTTGACGATAATTGCGGATTCATTGTACATAGATAATTATGATATTCGGTTGGACAATTCGTTGCATCCATTTGCCCTGCACTTGATGAACAATAACCGGAACAACTTGAAGAGGACGCTGGGTTTGAGGTACAGAGATCTACATAACCTGAGCAGCTCGGCGAGAATTGAGGATTCATTATGCACATGTAGTTTTGATACTCAGTTGGACAATGAGTTGAGTCCATCATGTAATTAACTGAAGCTGCACAATATTCAGTAGGACAATGAGTATAGTCCGAGGTACCATAAACACCACAGTATGTAGACCCACCACATTGCGAAGAATTCCAGTCTGCATAAGTACAAGCACTTGTTGTACATCTAGAATCCGAAGGATTACTCATACAAAATTGCGTAGGGCAATTCGTATAATCCATCATATAGTTAACCGAAGCTGCACAATATTCAGTAGGGCAATTAGTATGATCTGAAGTACCATGAACACCACAGTATGTAGACCCACCACATTGCGAAGAATTCCAGTCTGCATAAGTACAAGCACTTGTTGTACATCTAGAATCCGAAGGATTACTCATACAAAATTGCGTAGGGCAATTCGTATAATCCATCATATAGTTAACCGAAGCTGCACAATATTGCGTAGGACAATGAGTGTAATCGGAATAAGCAGAACCACTCGTTGTACAGAATGCACCTCCGCAGGTAGTGTTATCCCAATCGCTATAGCTTGTACAACCTACTGACGGTGAGCCTCCGCAACCAGGGCTAGAAGGACTCATCATACACATATATTGCTGATATTGAGTAGGGCAATGCATTGCATCCATATAAGCACTACTACTCGTTGTACAGAATGCACCTCCACAGGTAGTGTTATCCCAATCGCTATAGCTTGTACAGCCTACTGAAGGAGTGCTATTACAACCTGGTGCACTCATATTCATCATGCAAGTGGAATAACAAGTATTATACTCATTCGTACCAGGCGTATAAGCATCACAAATAGCAAAAGCTAACAAAGGAGCAGCTAACAAATAGATCCATATTAAAAATATGCGTATATAGTACATCCTCAATTATTTATCAGACCTACTGATCTCCAGCCACTTACTAAAAGTACTGTTATACATAAGCGTTAAAGTATCACCATTACCCAGAGTAAATGACAATCCAGCACTGAGGTCTAAACCATTATTATCATCAAATTTAACCGTATTAGTAGAACTCTGTCCTACAATAATCACCACTTGCCCATCAACACCAGCAACAATCTGAGGATTAGCCGTGAAGTCAACAGTACCAGCGCTAGCCTTAACTTTCATCACAGAGTTAGTGACAGTAAGTCCACCTCCAGCAGTCACACTAGTAACACCAGAAGGTATAAACGCAGTCGTACCATTAACTGTAAGCTTAGCTGTCGGGCTACTAGTGGCGATACCCACCTTACCTGTAGTACCAGCGCCAGTTGATTCAGTTATAAACATAGTTGGAATAGTAGAATAGACACCTAATGCAATACCATTAGTTGTCGAGGTAAGTCGATTAGAAGTACTTACTCCATATCCAAGAACCATACTCTTACTTCTATTAGCTTTAGTTAAATTACCTATAGATATTGAAGTAGGAGATTGAGATAGAGTATTTTCACCGATAGCTATTGAGTTCGCTCCATTTGCAGTAGAAGAATTACCCAGAGCCAATGCGTTGGCTCCGTTGGTAACGTTATAGTCACCTAAAGCAATTGAATAGTCACCTTCTGCAGAAATTTGCCTACCAAAACCAAAAGCTACCGCTCCAGTAACGGAAGAATTAAGCCCTCCAACAAACGACCTTGCTCCACTTACAGTTCCATTATCTCCAAATGCCGCAGATCCATAACCAGAAACAAGATGACTAGTACCAGCAGCAAAATCAACTGACTGAGATAGTGAATTAGAAGAACCAAAAGCTGCACCAGCATAGCCACTAATACTATGAGAATAACCTGCCGCCAAAGAATACTGAGAAGATACACTATTACCGGATCCTATCGCTACGGAACCATTATTAGTATTACCATAAATGGTGTTGCCAATATTAATCTGATTAGAAGCAGTAGCGGATGATGCATTAACCCCATAACCAATCATAATATTTCGAGAGCCACTAGTATTATTACCCCCTGCTAGATAACCAGAAGCTGTGTTGTAAGAACCAGTAGTATTAGAATACAACGCACCGGAACCAGTGGCAACATTATAACTACCAGTAGTATTAGCATAGAGAGAAGCTGAACCGCTGGCAGTATTACCATTACCAGTAGTATTTGTATACATAGAATTACGACCAATCGCAGTATTAGTAAAACCTGTGGTATTTGCTCGCAGTGCATTTATACCAACACCCGTATTACTCAAAGTACCTGCTACATGGTTTAACCCAGCACCATTACCAAGATAGACATTATTAGCATCTGACTTACCATCACTTAAATCATCAATATTAGTTGCAGCATTGGTATCAGCAAGACGCTCCCAAGCCAAAGTATTACCATTAACTTTCAAACCATAGTGATTAGTTCCCTTAGCGAGTCGATTTATAGTGCTGGCAACTTTAGCAAACAATAAATCACCCTGAGTCAGAGCTGGAATAGAAGCTGTGTTACCGTTAAGAGATAAACTTCTAGTCGCAGTAGTTCCATTGACTTGTAGCTTAGAAGTCGGCGAGGTATAACCAATACCAACATTACCACCCTTAAGAATAGTAAATTTAGTATCAGTAGCCAAATTATTTCCATTGGCAATTCTAAAGGCTACGGCTGCAGCTCCGTTATCCACACCAAAAGTCCAATGCTTACCATTACCTTTGGCACTTAGTAAAACTTCTGCATTATTAGTACTCAGACCAGTTCCATTGATATGTAAAGGCTTCACTGGAGAAGCTGTTCCAATACCAACTCTACTTGTATTCCTATCAACAACAAAAATATTACCATTGACAGTAAACTTACCAGTACTACCTAAAGCTACGTTGACGTTATTACCAGCGTTTGGTGCAAAGGCTATAGCACCTGTACCATTAAAGGTAGTACTACTTCCGGTTAAATCTACTACTGTATCTTTAATTGAAAGACCAGATCCGGCAGTGACACTCGAACTATCGATAACTACATTAGTACCAGTTTGAAAAGTCATAGTACCAGTTGGACCAAAAGTAGTATTAGTAACACCGCTAGAACGCAAATAGCCAGATAGATTCAGCGTAGGAGATGTGAGATTATAATCATTACCAGCATTATCAGTGAAACTAATATGCGCTGGATTACCATTGACATATAACTTACCGTATCTACCATCAATAACAGTAGGCGCGGTCGTTACACGCATCGCCACAACGCCATTCACCGTAAGTTTTTCAATCGGAGTTGGCTCACTAATGCCAACGTTACCATTAGATGTAATTCTAAACTTCTCAACCAAGTTTGCATCTTTAGTGGTCAAGACTCTAAAAGCACTATCTTGAGTAGTTCCTGTACTAGTCCAAGCCTGCTCTTTAATCCAATCAATAGCACCAGCATTAATTGCATTAGTAGAACTACTATGTCCAAAATTAGCAAGTAAACGAGTACCATTACCCGTACTAGCAGTTGTTTTTCTATTCTCAATAGTAATCACATTATTAGGATAAGTTGATAAATCATTACGGAATGATGTCGCGCCATTCATAAGTGCAGTTTGCAACGTCTTATTAGTCAGAGTCTGAGTATCTGTCGTGCCGACAACAGTACCAGAAGGAGCTGCTTTACCTGCATAAGTAAGTAAGTTAGCATTTAATGTTAAAGCTATAGTACCTGCAGATGTTATTGGGCTACCACTAGAAACAACCACACCACTATTACTACCACTAATAGCGACTGAGGTAACGGTTCCACTAGTTAATGGTTCCCACGCTAAAGTGTTACCATTAGTTTTCAAACCATAATGATTAGTACCTTTAGCAAGTCTCTGTAAACTAGCTGCTGTTTTAGCAAACAGTATGTCACCTTGGGTCAAACTTGGAATAGAAACGGTATTACCATTAAGAGTAAGACTTCTGCTAGCAGTATTTCCGTTAACAGCTAATATAGAAGTCGGAGAGGCGTAGCCTATACCAACATTACCTGTAGTACTAAATGTTGTAGAGGTTGTGCCACTAGGCATAATTTTTATAGCTGCAGCATTAGTACTAATCTCACCATCAATAGGTACGTGTGCTCCAGTATAAGCACCTCCTAAATGCACACCACCTATGTATATCGGAGCAGAAGCCCAACCTGCACCAGTAGAGGTAGTAAATCCATAACCCAGATTAGTTCCATTGACAGCATCATAGATACCAGGTGATCTAAAATTATGTAATGTTGGACTTGATGTATTATTAGCATCCGTAAACAAGAAGGCTCCATTATTATCCACCCACACAGTCGGATTAGGACTACCACTTGGAGCTACTAATTTACTGATATTAGAATTGATCAATGTCGCTCCATTAATAGTGCCACCCGAATTAAATCTAATATTATTAGCAAGTATATTACCATTAACGGCAAGTTTTTCAGCAGGTGAGGTATAGCCGATACCAACATTACCATTATTATTAACCATCAACTTATTAGTATCTACGACAAAATCACTCACCCCATCCAAACGAATATTCATATTAGAACCATTAGCTGGATACAGAGTTATAGCACCAGACGACTGCGTAAATGTAGTCGAAGCACCATCTAGAGTGATGTCAGTGTCTGCGATTGAAACATTAGTAGAATTAATATCCAAACCAGTACCTGCATCAAAAGTCAAAGTTCCAGAAGTAAAGCTATCAGAAGTATCTGATCTCAAAAATTGCGTAGAATCTATACCATCTAATAGAGAAGCATTACTTGAAGAGATAGCAAGAGAACCAATCCAGCTCGCCTTACCATTAGCGTCAGAGATTAAAACCTTATTAGCACCAGGAGAGCCTCCTCTGATCATAATTTGTCCATTAATATCAAGCTTAGCCTGCGGGTTCACATAAGCAATACCTACATTACCATTATTATTAACGATCAGCTTATTAGTATCTACTACAAAATCACTTACTCCATCTAAGCGAACATTCATATTAGAACCATTAGCTGGATACAGAGTCATAGCACCAGACGATTGCGTGAAGGTTGTTGAAGCACCATCTAGAGTGATGTCAGTGTCTGCGATTGAAACATTAGTAGAATTGATATCCAGACCAGTACCTGCATCAAAAGTCAAAGTACCAGAAGTAAAACTATCAGAAGTATCTGATCTTAAAAATTGCGTAGAATCTATACTATCCAATAAGCTTGAATCACTCACTGTGATTGTATTTGGATTGACCCATGAAGTATTACCAATAGCATCAGACTTAAGTAAATAATTAGCAGCAGCTCCTGTAGTAAACTGAGCGCTAGCACTAACTATTTGGTTAGCAACAGTCAATGTATTAGTAGTCTTATTCCAAGTGAAGTCTGCATCAGCTCCTGTAATTACTCCATCCTTAAATTGCACTTGAGTATCACTACCAGCCGGAACAGCAGTTACACCAGTTAAGAATTTACCATTACCAATAAAATTCCCATTAAACACTGTTGCGAGAATTTGTCCATTAACATGTAACTTAGATTGAGGGTTAATAGTTCCAATACCGACATTACCATTACTACCCTCTACAAACAATTGATTTGTTTTAACTATAAAATCTCCATTACCTCTCGTGCCAACAATAAGATTAGAATCTACATCTGGCTCTAAAGTCATAGATGCCGAGCCATTAAATGTAGTGGCTCCTCCATCAAAATTTATATTAGTATCTGCTATAGAAACTGCTGTACTATTGATATCTAGTATTGATCCAGCGGCTAAAGTTAAATTAGTTCCAGAATTAAAAGTTATTGCTGCTCCATTACTAACAGCATCAGTAAAATTAGCTCTCAAATATTCAGAAGGACCATGACCACCCAATTCACTAGCATCACCAGCAGGAAGACTAGATACAGATTGCCAAGTACCATTACCTCCTATATCTGATGTCAAAACAAAGGTATCTTGAGCTCCTGTAGGCATACGGAAAGAAGTTGTGTTAATTCTACCAAGAACATCTAATGCAGCGGATGGATTAACAACCCCAATACCAACATTACCATTATTGTTCACAATAAATTTACTAGTATCCACAACAAAGTCACTCACACCATCCAAACGAACATTCATATTAAAACCATTAGCTGGATACAAAGTCATAGCACCAGACGACTGCGTAAATGTAGTCGAAGCACCATCTAGAGTGATGTCAGTGTCTGCGATTGAAACATTGGTAGAATTGATATCCAGACCAGTACCTGCATCAAAAGTCAGAGTACCAGAAGTAAAGCTATCAGAAGTATCTGATCTTAAGAATTGTGTAGAATCTAATGCATCTATAGTTCCAGCGTTTCCACCAACAGTAGCAACATTACCATTGTTAATCAAGAAAGTTAAACTACCACCATTATTATAATAAAGATTACTACCATTTACAAAAACCTTACCATAACCCACACTCACACTTGGTGCAGAGCTTAGCTTAGTAAACGCCATACTACCATTGAGAGTCAGAGCTTCAGGAGTTGTTTTAGTACGAATACCAAGACTCTTACCAGCCTTCACATACTCAAGTGCAGCACCGTTGCTTGCAGCCAAAACTGGCTGGCTAACTAAAACCAGAATAAGAATTATTAGGTTAATTATTATCCTCTTCATCATTATTTATCCGACCTACTTATTTCTATCCACTGATCGTCTGCAGCATCATACATCAAAGACATGGTGTCCTTATTACCTAAAATAAACGACAAACCATCAGTCAAAGCCAGTCCATTTCCCTCTTCCAAGGTCACAGTATTCACATTGCTAGCACCACGTAATATTATTATTTGACCATGAACTCCATCTTCAAGCTGAGGGTTAAAGCTAATGTTAACTGGTCCACCATTACCAACAAGCTTCACAATAGAATTAGCTACCGGAATACTACTACCCGCTGAAATCAAAGCCACAGCAGAAGGCACAAGAGTCAAAGCACCATTAACAGTAAAAGTAGTTCCAGCTCCTGGAATCATCTGAATAGAACCTGTACTTTGAGTAAACTTAGTAGAGGCTGCACTAAGACTAATATTAGTATCGCCTAACACTAGATCACCATTCACATGTAAACCAGCACCAGCAGCAAGTTTAAGCGTAGCAGTATCTTTATTCCAAATAAGATTACTAGTGCCTGACATAAAACCACCATTATTGAATTGAAGCTGCGTAGATGAACCACCAGGGCTTGCAAGAACTCCAGAGAGTCCAGCACCACTACCTATAAAAGTTCCGTTAAACGTAGTCGCTAAGATCTGTCCATTGACGTGCAATTTAGATTGAGGTCTAACAATTCCGATACCTACATTACCATTACTACCCTCTACAAAAATCAAATTATTTTTAACGACAAAGTCACCATTAGCAGAGATATTAATATTCACATTCGCATCTACAGCTGGTCTAAGGCTAAATGCTCCACTACCATTAAATGTCGTCGAAGCTCCATCAAATATAATATTAGTATCCGCTATCTCTAAATCACCATTAATATCTAAAGTAGAACTTGCTACAAAATCAAGCTCAGCACCATTGAAAGTATCACTAACATTAGATCTCAAGAAAGCACTTGAATCAATACCATCTAACAGGTTTGCATCATTAACGCTAAGAGTATTTGGATTTACCCAAGAGCCATTACCAGCAGCATCAGACTTAAGTAAATAGTTAGCTGCAGCACCAGTAGTAAACTTCGCGCTAGAACTAATAATCTGATTAGTTACAGTTAGGGTATTAGTAGTTTTATTCCAAGTCAGGTCGCTATCTGCTCCACTCACTCCAGCATCATTAAATTGAATTTGAGTATTAGTACCAGCCGGAGGCACAATCACACCTGACAACAACTTACCATTACCAATAAAGTTACCATTAAATACTGTTGCCAAGACCTGTCCATTAACATTCAGCTTAGCTTGAGGATTGATATAACCGATACCAATATTTCCAGACTTAAGAGCCGTGAAGACGACACTAGTAGTTAAATCATTACCGTTCGCAAGCTTAAACTTAGCCGAATCACCGTTATCCACTCCATAGATCCAATTAGAACTATCCTTAGAAGTCATCAGCACTGAAGCATTACTAGAACCCAATCCAGCAGCATTGATATGAAGAGGCTGTTGAGGGCTAACTGTACCCAAACCAATAAATCCAGCAGAAGTATCCACGACTAAATCATTAGTATTAATCTTAAAGTCACCAGTATTAGCCAGATTAACATTCAAGTTAGATCCTGCCATCGGTCTAATAGTAAAAGCACCTGAACCATTTAAAGTAGTGTTAGTAGCTGTGTCAAAATCGATACTGTTATCACGGAAAGAAATATTACTACTATTGATATCAAATATCGCAGCAGGATTAACAGTAAAAGTCCCCACACTATAAGTAGTACTAGCATTAGCTCTCAAGAATTCAGTAGAATCTATGCCATCTAAGGTACCAGCATCACCACCACCAGTTGCAGCAGCAGTTAGATCATAATCGTTCCCATCACTACTATGAAAATAAAGTTTAGCGTCTGCAGTTTTAACATAGAGCTTGCCAAAACCAGCTGAGTCTGGAGGTATAGATCCAGTTTCAAGTAAAGCCAGGAAGCCATTCACAGTAAGCTTTTCAACCGTATTAGCAGTACCGATACCAACATTTCCACTAGTACCTTCAGCAAAAATCACATTGTTCTTAACAGTGAAATCTCCACCACCGGTAGTATCAATGTTCACATTTGTGTTTGGAGCAGGTCTAATACTGAACGCTCCACTACCATTAAACATAGTAGAAACTCCATCAAATATGATATTAGTATCCGCTATCTCTAAATCACCATTCAAGTCCAACTTAGAAGCTGCAGAGAAATCTAATTCTGGACCATTATAAGTATCAGCCACATCTGATCTCAAAAATTGATTTGGGTTCAAATTAGCTAGCAAGCTTGCATTCACGGACTGTACACCTGTCAAATCAGCACCAGTACCAGAAAAACTACCACCAATAAAGCTTGTGGCATTAATAGTAGTAAAATTAGCAGTAACACCATTAAAAGTAGTACCGTTAAACAAAGTTGCGTTAAATCTATCAGAGAAAACTGTTCCATTAATAGTCACAGCTCCGTTCAAAGTAGGATCTTGCATAGTACTTGCGATGAAATTACCATTATTAATAGTTAAATTGTTTACTGTTCCATTAGCAGCAGCTACTCCCGGAATATTAGCAACCCTAAGATTAGTCAATCCTGCACCATTACCGATATGCGTACCATTAAATACCCCACCAATAAATGAGCTTCCCTTAAAAGTTCCGCCATTAAACATATCCGCGAATACAGTTCCATTAAAAGTAATATGAGGACCTTGAAGCGTCACTCCATTCAGAGTAAATATTGATCCTGGCTTCATAGTGACACTACCATTAAGAGTTGCATTCTCCAATAAAGCTCCATTAACAAAAATCAAATCGCCATTAACTCTAGAATTGGTTGCAAGTGAAGCTGTGCCACCTGAGCCAGCAGGACCAGCTGGTCCAGTCGCTCCTTGAGGTCCAGCTGGTCCCGTAGGTCCAGTTAATCCCTGAGCTCCTAGAACACCACGAACTCCATTCTTAGTAAAGTAAATATTATTACCATCAAACTCTAGGGCACCATTAGGTGGAGCTCCAGCTAAAATACCAGGCTCAATAATTACACTTGGAGTAGTACCATCTCCGCCCCTTACATCTAAGAAGCCGTTTGCAGGATCCACGCCAATACCTACCTTGCCATCAGCACCAATCACGACAGGAGTATTAGAATTAGTTGGTCCAAAAGTAAACTGATTATCAACTGGATCATAAGAAATAGTACCGAAATTTTGGGTATCAGGTCCAATCTGAATATTAGATATCGCTATAGTTTCTCCAAAACCAAGGGTCACTGTACCGTTGCCGGTATTCATAGTATCTTTTTTGCCTCGATTAACACTTCTTCCAAGAAACTTGAACTCTGATCTAGGCACCGGAATAGTAACCTTGTAAAGTCCTTCTTCGCTTTTTACAATCCTAGTACTAATTTGCTTTTGCGGCTTAGCCTCAAAAGTAATTCGATTAAATAAATAATCCAGCTGACAGTCATCAAAATTAGTGTAATCACATTCAGCAGAATGCAGGTTGACACCATCACCACCCGCTACTTGTGAATCTAAGTTTGTTGCGGATAATTCTGTAGAGTAGGTATTAATTAAATTACCCTCCGTATCATAGACATCAAATTCAACTTGCTTAGTCGGTGAAGCAAAGTATCCTGCCGCGATACTTATTACACGACTCTTCTTAGTTCCCTTAAAGACAGTTAGGGTTTGCGATGAAACAAATTGTCGTTCACCGTTTATGATTTCATACATAGAAATTTTAAAACTACTAATTCTATCGATAGCATTGTAGAGATTAGAAGTTTTAATTCTAATCCTAATATTATTAGTTCTCAGCAAATCGATATTTAAACTTTTCTTGTTGATATAAACAGTTAAATCAGGGTCAACTCCTTTAACAAAGGTCATCTCCGCATATCTCTGTTGAGCTGAGTTTTGCTCGATGGCCGCCAAAACAGGATAGACATTGCTCAGCAACAGCCAAGTGGCAAGCAAAATCAATCTGAATTTTTGGGGTATTAGCCTTGTTTTTGACATTATTAAGGATTATTAAGAATGGTAGATACCATTAGGCTATATTCATCTTTCACAAAGAAACTGAGAATATTCCTAAGTAAATCAGGGGAGAACTGCAACAAAAGGACTAGAGAAGCACCTGACTTTACTCGCTTCCGCTTCTTTTTCAAGATATCCTCTATAAAAATTGAATATTCAAGCCAAATTTAGAAGCGGAAGCGAGTAAAGTCAGGTGCTTCTCAACTTTAGTAGGAACTAATCCACCTAGATTAAAGAATCTAGTCTATATGCACTATTTTCTAGTAAAGTTTATAAAATATACTTAAGCCATGACCAATTCAAGCGCAGAAACAGCCAATACTGACCTAGAAAACAGATACAAGGACACCATTGATTTACCTCAAACTGAATTCCCTATGCGCGCTAACGGAGCTGTGCATGAACCTGAATTACAAAAAAAATGGGACGAAAGCAAAGTTTACGAAAAAATTATAGAGCTCCGAAACAAGGAATCTGCAAAGCTTTTTATACTGCACGACGGTCCTCCTTATCTTAGTTCCGACAAAATCCATATAGGGACTGCCTTAAACAAAATTCTTAAAGATATAGTTATCAAATATAAAAACCAAAATGGCTTCAAAGCCCCTTATATACCGGGTTATGACAGCCACGGCTTACCCATAGAGAACGCTGTCGTTAAGGATATCAAGGGCGGACGTAGTTCTATCAGCGTCATTGAGCTCAGAGATAGATGTAAGGATTTCGCACTAAAGAATCTTAAGGGACAAGAAACTAAGTTCCGTAGATTAGGAGTACTAGGAGACTGGGAGCATCCTTACGTCACACTAGATCCTAAGTTTGAGGCTGAACAGATTAGATTATTTGGCGAGATGTCAGCGAAAGGTCATATTTACAGGGGACTTAAAACCGTCTACTGGAGCTATGGGGCGGAGACAGCACTTGCTGACGCTGAAGTAGAATATAACGAAGAGCATGTATCACAAGCGATATACGTAGCGTTTCACTTAGATGAAACTACCATACCAAACGGTTTCAAGTATGCTAGTGAACTTAAAAACAGTCGCGTGGTGATATGGACGACCACTCCTTGGTCCATGCCAGGAGATCTTGCAGTTTGTTTAAATGAAAATATGGATTATGTTTTATTCAACGCTCAAGGGTCTGCTGGCAAGATCCTTCTTGCCAAAGAGCTTGCAGAGAAAGTTGCAAAAGATTGCAAGTTAGAATTAACAGCGATCACTGAACCATTTAAGGGCAAAGAGCTTGCTGGTCTTATTACTTTACATCCACTATTCAACAGACCATCACCAATTATATTCGGCGAACACGTGACCACAGATGCCGGCACTGGCTGCGTACATACCGCTCCAGGACATGGACACGAGGATTTTCTCATGGGTCAAAAATATGGACTAGAGATACTTTGTCCTGTGGATGGACGTGGTGTATTCACCTCTGAAGCTGGTTCTTATACGTTTAGAGATCTGAGTATTTTGGAGAAAGCTAAATCTCGTAATGAAAGCCTTAAGGCTAAGCTTGAGAATCTAAATTATCAAGGTGGACATTTAGATTTCAACGGATTCCATGTAATTAAACAAGGTAACGATTTGATCATTGCTGCCCTCTTTGACGCTGGCGCCATGCTCGGCTTAAACAAATTAGTTCATAGCTATCCGTATTGCTGGCGCTCTAAAACTCCGTTACTCTATAGAGCAACAGAACAATGGTTCGCCAGTGTAGATGGTTTTCGTGATGCAGCTCTCAAGGCCATAGACTCGGTAGAATGGATTCCAGAACGTGGTCGCAATCGCATACGTACCATGGTAGAAGAGCGTGGCGACTGGTGCATATCACGTCAACGCACTTGGGGAGTACCGATACCTGCTATCTACGACAAACTAGATCTCAATGTACAAGGCAACCCTAAGGCTATTCTTGATCCTGATATCATAGAACATGTAGCGAAGATTTTTGCCACCGAAGGTTCTAATGCTTGGTACTCTAAACCACTCTCAGAGCTAATTCCTGATACAGTACTCAAGAAGCTCAATGTTGAACGCTCAAAGCTCGACGAACGTTTCAAGAGAGAAACCGACACCATGGACGTCTGGTTTGACTCAGGTTCTACCCATCGCACTGTAGTACAAGCTCGCAAGGAACTTTGTCCTGATGGCAAGTTCAAGCCAGTAGATTTATATCTAGAAGGCTCCGATCAACATCGTGGTTGGTTTCAATCCAGCTTACTGACATCAGTTGCAACTAATGGTGTAGCGCCTTACAAGTCCGTCCTCACTCATGGATTTGTAGTAGACGAGAAAGGACACAAGATGTCTAAGTCCATCGGTAACGTAGTTGACCCCGATGATGTAATCAAAGAATACGGCGCAGACATACTCAGGCTCTGGGTTGCCAGCGTTGATTACTCTGTGGAGATTAAGATCGGCACCAGTATGTTCAAGCAGCTTTCTGATATATATCGTAACTTCCGTAACACTTCTCGTTATATGCTTGGTAGCTTGAATGACTTCAATCCACGTAAGAACGCAATTCCATACGAGAATCTATGGCAATTAGATCAATTAATCTTACACAGATTACAAGTCTTAGTAGAAAAAGTTACAGAATGCTTTGATAATTATCAATTCTTCAAATACTATCAATTAATACAAAACTTCTGTTCGGTAGATTTATCAGCTTTCTACTTCGATATCATTAAAGATAGACTCTACACTCACGGGACAGACTCAGTCTCTCGTCGTGCAGCACAGACAGTGCTGGCAGAGCTACTTTCAGTACTCAACAGACTATTGGTACCAGTATTGCCACACTTAGCTGAAGACATCTTCACTTATACACCGGAGCATATTAAAGCAAGCTATATCGACACAGAATTCTTTATGCAAGGTGTGGATCAAAGTTCAGCGAGTATACTACTTAGCAACTGGCCTCGTGCTAAAGCAGCATATACTAATAATAAATTATCCTCTGACTGGGATAAGATACTTAATCTAAGGGAGCTCGCAAATAAAGAAATTGAAACTCTACGCGGAGCGAAGATCATAGGCAAGTCTCTAGAAGCTAGTCTTAAGATTGAAGCTCCACAAGAAATCTATAGCTTATTAGATAGTATTCAGAAAGAGATCAAGCCTGTATTTATCATTTCCAGTTTTGACTTAAGTCAAAAACCTGAATTAAAGATCACTGCCCATAAATTTGATGGTATAAAATGTGTACGCTGCTGGAAACTATTCCCTGAAACTGAGATCAAGGAAGGGATTTGTGGGGTTTGTACGGAAGCGGTAAAACCAAAAAAATCACATCCTTATTTAGATTTAGGTCTTTAATCACCCAAGGTACTATTCACAGCCTTAGAGCAAGCCTTGCGGTCACGCAATCCTAACGCACCTATCTTCTTCTTAATTATACGATTATCGATTGTAAACAGCTTCATACGTACGACTGAAGCTGTGCTGAGTCCGGTAGTTTCTAGTTCCAAAATCTTAACGTCATTAGTCCAATTAATATTAGAAGCTGTTGTGATCATCAGCAAGACTGAATGTCCATTCTTCTCATTAAAACTCTCATTACTAAGAACCAATGCTGGTCTAGGTTTAGCTTTATTAATATCAGTAAAGGGAAATGGCACCACAACCACATCCCATTTCTTGTAAACATTTACTGAATACATTTTCCACTCCTTAACGGAACACACGCTTTGCGTGGTTCCGGTCTTTTTTTATAGACCCGACTAGCAAAACTTCGTTTTGCAGCGGGTCTATAAGTGTTTGTATGCATCGTTATCTTCCTTAGAATTCCATTCTGTACTAAGCGTAGATTCCAAAGCTCGGTGATATTCTATATCAAAAGGTTCTGCTTTCTTAATATGCACAGAGTTATTTTCAAAAGTAAAATTTATTGAGTCACCAGGATTTAATGACAGAAAATTTCTGACTTCGACCGGTATAGTAGTCTGCCCTTTACTAGTAAGTTTGGCAGTTTGCATATCGAACTTATGTTTTCTTTGCATAGTAATGACTCCTTACAGTAAGGATATCTTACCACATTACAGCTAAGGATGGCTTAAAGATATTGGTTGACTATCTTAAGGCAAATCTGTTATAATACAATGTAATGTCATTAACACATTTAGCTAATAACACAAGCGCAAGTAGAATGAATATTAGTCGTGATTTGTCGACGATATCTGCAGGCCCAAAGAGTCAAAGCCCTTTAGATAAACTACTCTCTGATCCTAAATCAGATCCTATCTTATACACAGCTTTAATGAAAGGTTGTAACCCTGAACCATCATCAGAACAGGTTGCTAGCATTGATGGAAAGCAATTTGTGCTAAATCTCCTTGAAATTCTTAGAGGTTCGGACTCTGCTTTGAAACAGAGATTAGATCGCTTACTACCAGAGCTTTTTAATAGTGTATTTGATGAAACAACATCTAAGCTGGTGGCAGAACAATTAACAAACAATAAGAATTTAGTAAGCAAAGAAATGTCTCGACTTGAAACTGAGCGTAAAGCTTTGCACAACTTGAGCGCAGCAAAGCCATCAGCAGTAGCTGCTTAATAACAATCTCTTTCAAAACATCAGTAACCCTTAAATCTTTATTGAGAGCCTTATTAATAGTATATTTACATGCTACAAATACTACTAAGAGTGCCTTCTAAGCGCGTAAGAATTTAGTTTCTACTATTTTTATAAACAGCAAGAAATTAAACTGTTGCGCGCTTTATTAAGGGAGCTCCCACGGTATACCACATACCGTAGTAGTTAGTGGTGTTCAAGGACAAACAAGTCCTGAGTACCTTGTGGTTTTATTTCAAAAGGATATATCTCATGATGGCAGTAGTAGAAAAATTTAAGCTTGATGGTTTTCAAGAAGAAGCGATTAAACATATTAAAGACGGACATAGCGTTATAGTCTGCGCTCCTACTGGAGCTGGTAAGACTGTGATAGCACAAGAAGCTATCAGATTAGCTATCGCCAACAACAAGAAGGTATTTTACACAGCACCACTTAAAGCACTGATCAATCAAAAATATTCTCAATTCTGCGAGCAGTACGGACAGGACAAGGTTGGTATCATCACTGGTGACACCAATAAGAACCGTGATTCGCAAATCATTGTGATGACTACAGAGATTTATCGCAATATGCTTTACGGCACAACCTTCGGATCTATCGATCCATTCTTAGCCGACCTGCAATATCTAATATTCGATGAGTTCCATTACATCAATGATCCTTCTAGAGGAACAGTGTGGGAAGAATCTATCATCTACTCTCCTAAATCAATCCAGATAGTAGCTCTATCAGCAACTATCAACAACCCAAACGATCTAGTAGACTGGGTTAAAGAGATACATGGCGAATGCAGATTAGTACAAACAGACAAGCGTCCAGTACCTTTGCATCATTATTTCTTTAAGGATGAACAATTACAACCTTTATTAACAACTAACGGCAAGCTTAATCCTAAACTCAAAGAACATGAGGATAATAGGTTCGGCAAGCATAACGGTAAGTTCAACAGACGTGGTAACCAGGGCTCTGACAATAAAGCAGCTATCGCTAAAGTAGTAGAAGAACTTTACAAGAGAGACATGTTACCTGCTATCTATTTCGTATTCAGTCGCAAAGGCTGTGATAAAGCTGTAGATGAATGCAGAAGATTGGTACTCTTAACCAGAGAAGAAGAGAAACAATTAAACCAAGAGATTGATATAGCCATAGCGCATACACCTCATATAGGCAACTTTGGACAGATAGACTTACTGAGAAAGGGAATCGCTGCACATCACGCAGGATTACTACCGCAGGTCAAATCACTTATAGAAGAGCTATTCACCAGAGCTTTAGTTAAAGTAGTATTCTCTACAGAAACACTTGCTGCAGGTATCAACATGCCAGCAAGATCGACAGTAATCAACAGTATCTCTAAAGCTAGTGATCGCGGCTTCCGCTCACTAACAGCATCAGAGTTCTTGCAAATGTCTGGTAGAGCTGGTCGTAGAGGCATGGATGAAGCTGGTTACGTTATAACCGTGAAGAACGGCAATTATTCAGCAGGCGAAGTAGCATTACTAGCAAGCTCTAAACCTGAAGATGTAGTTAGTCACTTCGACGCAAGTTATGAAATGGTACTAAACCTGTTACAAGGTCACAGCTATGCTGAGGTAAGAACCTTAATTGATAAGAGTTTCGGACAGTCAATGCTCTGCAAGGAACTTATACACGAAAACATAGAACTTAAAAAAATGGAAGGTGAAATCCAGGACTTACAACATCCTCTATGTCCAGGTGAACTAGGCGACTTGAATCATTACCTAGAAATGCAGGACAAGCTAGATCAAACCCGCAGACAGAAAAAACTCATGGAGAAAAACCTCGATCCTAGAATCGACGAAATAGAAGCTTCATTAGAAATGTTAACCATGGAAGCCAAAGGTTACCCTTGCAATGGTTGTCCTAAACAAAAACCTTGCGGAAAACAAATGGATAAGATTAAGCGTTACCGTAAACAAGCTAAAGCTCTTGAGAGTCACATCGATTCAGCTAAAGAAGACTTATGGCAAAACTTCAGTCAGGTAGTAGAGTTGCTTAGAGAAGAAAAATATCTAGATGCAAACTATAATGCAACTGAACTTGGTAAGACCTGTGCTGCACTTAGATCTGACAACTCATTCTTCATTACAGAATTAGTTAAGTCTAATATATTCCAGAACATCGACTCTAAGGAGTTTGCTGGATTGGTATCATGTTTCGTGATTGGTGAAAGTAGAAACAGAGACAGGTCTTACACTGATATCTCTAAAGCTTACTTCAGACAGGATAAGCAGATCCAAAACGTTACTAGGCATGTAATCAAGTCACAGAGAAAGTTTGGCATTGACAAGAGCGTTGATGTTAACCCTAATATTTCAGGACTAGTACAACGCTGGGCTGAGGGCATTAGCTGGGAAGAACTTATCAAGACTACATTAATGGACGAAGGCGATGTGCTTAGAGGTATCAGAAGAACCCTAGACGTATCTAAACAAATCTCCAAAGCACCTAATGTTAATAAAACTATTCAGGCATTAGCAGCTGAAGCTGTAGCTCTTATGGAAAGAGATATAGTGCTGGACGTAGTGTAAATTCGTCATCACGAGGAGCGCGAAGCGCGACGTCGTGATCCAGCCATAAATATTGTGCATTCGACTAGATTGCTACGCCGCTATGCGGCTCGCAATGACAATTTCAACATTTCACGGAGTGTTCTTTACTCTTCGCCGACAACATCACACTAAGCACACTCACATCATTGGGCGTCACTCCGCCCACTCTACTAGCCTGTCCTAAAGTCAACGGTTGCACTTTAGCTAATTTATCACGAGCTTCTAGGCTAATATAATCGCAAGCCTTGAAATCAAATCCCTGAGGAATCTTCACGCTATCAAACTTCTTCATCTCTTCGATCTGTGACTCTTGTCTGACTATATAACCTTCATACTTAACCTGAGTCTCAACCTCATAACCATAGACTAAACCATCCAAGTTAATACCTTGCTCTCTAAGACGCTTCAACTCTCTATCATCTTCATTAATAAGTGATTTAATATCAAGTATTCTATAATCTATATCATCGCGCTTAAGTAAATCAGCCAAAAGTATCTTATCACCCGACTTATAAGTTATAGCCTCAAAGCCTTTCTCGATAAGAGTTTCATTTATATCAGCAACATTAACTCTAACATTTTTGACAAACTTCACTTCATTACTAATCTGTTCTTGCTTCTCAATAAAGCATCTCCACCTATAATCATCTACCAACCCAATCTCTCTACCAATAGGAGTCAGTCTTAGATCAGCATTATCCTGACGCAATATTAATCTATACTCTGAGCGCGAGGTAAGCATGCGATAAGGATCATTGATCTCCTTAGTCACTAAGTCATCTACTAGAGTTGCAATATAACTTGAAGACCTATCAAGTATCAGAGACTCACGACCTAGAACATAATGAGCTGCATTAATTCCTGCCATCAAACCCTGTGCAGCAGCCTCTTCATAGCCACTAGTGCCTAGCACTTGCCCTGCTACGAACAGACCCTCAACAGTCTTAGACTCAAAATTATGCTTAAACTGAATCCCAGGAAAATAATCATACTCCACAGCATAAGCTGGTCTAGTAATGACTGCGTTCTCTAAACCCGGCAAGCTTCTCACCAATTGCCATTGCACCTCTACCGGCAGTGAAGTACTGCAACCTTGCAAGTATATCTCGTTAGTACTGAGACCCTCTGGTTCCAGGAAGAAATGATGCGAAGGATTATGGGAAAACCTTACAACTTTGTCCTCGATTGAAGGACAGTAACGCGGTCCACTCGCTTGCACTAAACCTGAATACATCGGAGATTTATCAAGGTTCTCCATAATGATCTGGTGAGTGCGAGCATTAGTACGAGTGATATGACAAGGATATTGCGGGCGCACAGGACGATTAGGCAGGAATGAAAACCACTCTAGCTGCGCGTCTCCAGGAGCCACTTCCAGCCCAGAGAAATCTATAGTCTTACGATCTAAGCGCGGCGGCGTACCCGTCTTAAGACGTCCAGTATTGAGCCCTAAGTCTCTCAATCGCGGAGAGAGTCCCAGAGAGGGTTTCTCACCAGCTCTACCAGCAGATTCAAACTTATCACCACTAAAAATTCTTCCTTCAAGGAAAGTACCAGCCGTAAGCACCACAGCCTTAGCGTAGATCTTCTCTTCTAAATTAGTCTCAACGCCAATTATCTTAGTTTCACAAGCAGCTTTTTCAGTTTTATCAAATATCAAAGCCTTAGCTCCACTCTGATAAATGGTAAGATTTAGCGTCGCTTCTAGGTATTGGCGCACCCAAGCTGCATACTCTCGCTTATCGGACTGGGCGCGCAGAGCTCTTACCGCTGGTCCCTTCGAAGAATTAAGGGTCTTCATCTGTAAGTAAGTAGCATCAGCAGCCAAGCCCATAATGCCACCCATGGCATCGATTTCTTTCACTAAATGCGACTTAGCTGGTCCACCTATGGCAGGATTACAGGGCATAGTTGCTATGCCATCAATATTATTAGTTAGTAATAAAGTGTTCAAACCAAGCTTAGCGCTGGCATGCGCCGCTTCTGACCCGGCGTGTCCGCCACCAATTACGATAATATCAAAGCTCCGATTCATTTACAAATGTAATTATACATTATTGAGCGTTAGTTCTCCCCATTTAACCTAGACTTAAACTCACTATGTGACTATTGAGGCATGACTACAATTCCTAGTGGTGGTGCCTCAAGCCCCGTTGGCAATAAAGTTATGACTAGCGGTGGAACCACTTCTAATCAGGCCACAACATCACAAACTAGCACAACAGATTCTAACCCTATTTCAAGTACTGGTACAGCCAACTTTGGTGCACATAATGCTGCAGCAATTGCTCAAACTGGTAGCCCGACAGCTGCTATTGGAGCAATGGCAAACGGAGCATTGTCTGGAGCACAATTAGCAGCCAGTATGGCCGCACGAGCACAAGCATTAAGTGCTGCAATAGGATCAGCTGGTAATGAACTAGCTGGTGCGCTAGGACAATTAAAAATACCTAAGCCAGGAGAAGGCGGCGGCGGTGGGAAAACAGCAGCAGCTGGTGGTAGCAAGTGTGGACCTGGTGGATGTCCTGCAGCAGTAGCTGATGCTGCTAAAGCTGATACTTCAACTCAAACTGCAGACGTAAAAGCACCTGGAATTCCAGTAGC
>CAYPGT010000001.1:0-1220 GCA_964410425.1 uncultured Gammaproteobacteria bacterium | reverse complement strand
TAGCCGCTAACGATACATCCGCTAAAACAGATCCAGCTACAACAACAGGTAAAACAGATGCAACAAGTAGTCCAGAATCTAATCAACCTTGGTTAACAGCTGGAGCCCAAAATCAGAACCCTACCGACGGAGTGGGCACTAGTGCAAGTGACCAATCAACTAATTCAGAATCACCATCAGTACCCGACCCAAGCGCTAATATTGCGCAAACAGAGACACAAGATCCTACCGAACAGCAGGCACCTCCTATAGAAATTGCAGATCTTGAAGATGGTGAGGGTGGCGACAAGGCTTAGAGTAAAGCACAACATCTTTAACATTAACCAAAACATAATCGTGAATTGTTTCAATTTTTATAGATATGTCTATCTCAGGCAATAGCTTACTTACAGGAATCGGCTCCAATGCAGGTATTGCATCAGGGAACAAATCTGCGCCGCAACTTATGGCGAGTGCTAACGGTCATCTAGATAGGATGATGAGAACTAATCCAAATGACTCTATAGCAGATAGCAATATAGCTAGAGGCAGTATCCCCAGAGCAGAGTTAGCAGCTATGTACCAAGAACAGGCTACAGACCCGATTGGAGCAATCATTAACAGTAACTGGCATTCGGCAGGAGCAAGCAATGCATAATATGAGCCAGATAGTACAAGGAACTATAGTTAATTCCGAGCCAAAAGTCAATTCACTTTTCTCTGTAAGAAATATTTCTGATAATTTAGCCGCAGCTAGGGACAATGTTACGAATCCATCGCTAAATTTCGTAGGAGATATTGCCAGCCTGGGTAGCAAGATAGCTAACGGTGTTGGCAATCTTATTGGCAGAGACAATGCCACAGCATTAAGTCCAGCAGCGGTAACCAAAGCCTGGACCAATAGTGGACTGGTAGTGCCCGCATAGTTACACACAAAGGTTTAAAACGTAAAACACTGAAGTAAAAATATTTACCTAAGTGTTTTACGTTTTGTAAACTAAAAACTGCACATTTATGAATTGCTAGAAAGTACCAATCTTACACAATTGGATTTTCTCGATTAGTTAATCCGAAGATTAACGAAAAGAGAAAAAGAAAAAAGCAAAAGGTCTATTAGTATAAGTAGGCTAAAAACCTCACGGTCCTTACACCACTTACCTATCAACCACGTAATCTTCGTGGGACCCAAAAGATCTCATCTTAAGGTGGGCTTCGCGCTTATATGCTTTCAGCGCTTATCC